>JAKSJJ010000231.1 GCA_024398335.1 Bacteroidales bacterium
ATATCTGACCTTGACGCTTGTCGGGTCCACGCCAAGAGGCAGATCCAGCGACCATACGTGAGGAGAGTCTCGTCTAAGCATCGGGATGAACTCCTCTTTATGCTCCTTACGATAAGTCCTGTCATGAGAGCTGTTCCACTCAATCACAGCCTCACATTCAGGGGCGGGCCTGCTTGCTTTCGGGGCCTCGACCCATCCCTTCATGCCTTTGACCTTCAGGCTTACCGTACCTTCGTCCGAGCCGCCGAATACATTGACTACTAGAGTTTTATCTAGTTTAGTTACAGACAGCTCCCCGTTGGAGCCGACAGCCTTGAAACGAAGCGAATACCATTGTTTGTCTTTATAGGCCTTCGGCGCCTCGAAATCCGCCACGAAATATCCTCTCGGAGCACCGCATATCTGAAGGGCGTAAGGAATGCCCTGGGCGTCCTTGACCCCTCTCCACCAACTTCCGCAGCTTGCTCCGGCGATAAGATTATCCTTAGTCCTCGTAACTTTATGAGTGTGTCCGGATACTAAAAGCACGTTGTCATAACGGCGTATCATCGAAAGAAGACCACTCTCACACTCCCCGAGAGGGATGTGGGTGCAGATAACGACAGGGGAGCCTATCGAAGTCGAGGCGAGTTCACGTTCGAGTTTTATCTTCTGCTCCGTGCTTAGTCCCCCTCTATAGTCGTTGGTCTCGACTGTCATGACATCATTAAGGCAAATGAACTTGACGCCAGCGAGAGTGAAGGTCGTGTCCGCGGGGCCCACTATTCCCTGGAAAGTGTCCAGGTCACGTGGACGGCCGAGTCTATGATAGCCTGGTACATTCGAAAGTGACATCTTATACATATCCCTGTCGTGGTTGCCTGGTACGCAGATCCATGGACAAGAAAGTGAATCGAGGCTTTGGACGCAACCCTCAAGATACTGAGTCTTGTCATTGACCAAATCTCCAAGGATTATGACCATGTCAAGGTCTGTTCTTGAGCGAAGTTCCGCGAAAATGCTTTTTCGGGCATATTGAAGTTCTTGCTCGCTATCTACTTGAGGGTCTCCGACAAAAGCGACTCTGAGTTTTCCCTTCGCCTGTGAATCCTGGGCTGACACAAGAAGAAGCGACAAGGCGACATAGGAGATTATCTTATTGAATGTTTTTTTCATGATTCGAGATTTTACCAATAAAGAACAGCGGCGAATCCGAGCTGGACGCTGTTGAGATAATTAGGATAAGAAGGATATTTCTTGCCTGCGAAGGAGAATGTTTCCCATTCTGCTAACGCCTTGAGTTTACAATGATTACCTGTTATGAGATTAAGCGACGCTGAAGCTGTGATATCTATGCCGCCGCCTATCTTATGTCCCGCATAACCTATAAGTCCGCTGGCTTCCATCTCCAGCACTTTCGCGAACTCATACTCCCAGAACATTCCCGCTTGGATACCATACTCATTAAACGATGTGTCGTCCTTGAAAAGAAGCGAGCCTGCACTCAACCTCGCCGCGAGACCCGCTCTTTTCATGAGCGGGAACTCTCCGTTAAGAGCAAGAGTCGAGCCTCTGAAAGGCAGCAATGATGACTCCTTTAGATCCCTGCTTCCGATAATGAACCTGCGGGAGTACATAGGACCGAGAGTGTAGTAGCCCTTCTCCTTTTCTCCATAATTGAACTCCACGCACTCATATCCCTCCCAAAGGTGCTTTTCCTTGAAAATGAGCCCTGTCAGATAATAGCCCAGTTCCACGCTGCCCACGCCTATGGCCGCGCCCATGAAAGTGTCGCTGACCCAATGTTTGTTGTTCAGGTTCCGGCTCAAGGCGGTCAACATGGCTACGCTGTACCCGCCAATGCTCCATCCTATATTTCGCCATCCATACTCCTTGTGAAGCATTGTCGCGCACATGAAGGCTGTCGCTGTATGTCCCGATGGGAAAGAATTCCTCGCGGAGCCATCCGGACGCTCTCTTTTCACGCTGTATTTCAAAGCGTTGGTCACTCCCGCCATGACAGCCACGCTGAAAGCGTCAGCCACAAGCATACGTCCCCAGTCAGACTGGCCCTTGTATCCGCAAGCCTTGATTCCGAGGGTGAGGACAGCGGGGGAGTACTGGATATAATCGTCATAGTGATATCTATAATCTGGCGCCAGGTTATTCCTCAGGGCTGCAAAATCCCTGTCCATGCTATATTGCGCCGAAGACTCCACTCCCGTGGCGCCCCATAAAAAGGCGCATACGAAAAAGGCGAATATGATTTTTCCCGACTTCATCCCTACAAATTTAGTCCTTTTTTTAAACTTCTTCGTATATTAGCACTCATGTATAGTATGAAAAACTTTTTATCGATACTGTTTTTAGCAGTGTTTACTCTTACCGCCTCGGCTCAAGGCGGCAGGGTTACGGTTCGTCCCGGTGGCATGGGGGGAGTCGGAGGCAGTATCGGAGACCAGAGCAAAGGTTACATCATGGGAAGCGTAGTTCTTTCGCCTGACACTCCGGACGGAGAGGAGATCCCGGGAGCGGGCGTCATGGTCCTTGTCAAATTCAACTCAAAGGCCACCGGCAAGGCGGATTCATTGTACACCGTAGTAGGCGAGAAGGGTTATTTCTTCGTAAGGGACATCCCCGTTGGCAAGGCGTACGTTAGTTTCGACATGCTGGGGTACAAGCGAGAGGCTAAGACTATAGACATCAATCCGG
>JAKSJJ010000232.1 GCA_024398335.1 Bacteroidales bacterium
GCTACTGGTGTCACTACCAGCCGTCCTGCGAATGCGGTTACCGGGGCAAGCACCCGTCCTGCCGCTACCGCGCCGACTACTTCTACCAGAAGGACTTCCACCTCTGTCACTGGTGTTCCAGCTCGTCCGAGCTCATCATCATATCAGGGTGGTCCAAACGTAAGCGGATCAGCGGTCCGTCCAAGCGCCGGACAGACTGTAAGGCCTGAGCCTGTAAAGGTTACAGCCTCTCAGCCAAATCACAGCATGGTTCCGCCTCGTGAGAGGGATTTCGTGAACTATTCTCACGTAAATCATTACTACTCACCAGGATACCACTACTTCGGCTATAGAGTGAAGCGCATCCCTTCAAGGGCTCTGATCGTCCACTGCCACGGAGTAAGCTACTACTGCTATGAGGGCATCTATTACCGTCCTTACGGAACATACTACATGGTATGTCGTCCACCTTTCGAGACCCTCATCGCGAGAAGCATGATAACCCATGCGGAACTCTCCCTGATCAGGTTCAGCTACTACAATACTGTAGCAAGCACTTACAGGACCATCACTGAGAACAACCGCTACATCGCGGAGCAGAACGCTATCATAGCTCAGAACAACGCTGTCATCGCACAGCAGAACGCGGCCATCGCGGCTCAGGCTAATCAGAAGTATTCAGACGGACGCTACTATGCTGATGTCGCTTACAACTTCGCTGACCGCAACGGACTCGTACAGAGCTACGCATACGCTAACGCTGAGTATTACTACCAGGATGGAGTCTTCTACGTTGTTGACGGTGACAACTACAAGGTCATCATCCCACCAGCAGGAGCGCTGGTCGAGTACCTCCCAGAGGATTACGAGATCGTAACTCTCGCTGACGGCAAGGAGTATTACAAAGTTGACGATACTGTCTATAAGATCACCATCGAGCAGGGTAACGCCTACTTCGAGGTCATGGGACAGCTTTACAAGTGATAAATCATATTTCTGAGGGTGGAGTCATCACCGGATGACAAAGCCTCAAGGAAAGGACCATCGTCGCGAAGGAGATCGTTCTCCTTCGCGATTTTTTTGAGCTGACGGGCGACAGCCGGGGCCGGGTCGATGACTTCGACCTTGCCGCCGCTCACTTTCTTTATCATGTCCATCAGGAAAGGGTAGTGGGTGCAGCCGAGTACTATCGTGTCTGCGCCGGCCTCAAGAAGAGGCTCCACGCTCTCGCGGACGACCTGCTCGGCGTGGGGGCTGTCAGTGTCAAGGCTCTCGACTAACTCGACAAAGCCTTTGCCCACGTGCTCCACTACGGTGACGCCGCTGGCGAATTTCTCTTTCGTGTTGTGGTATTTTTCCGCCCCTAGCGTACCGGCGGTCGCGAGGACCCCGATGACTCCGCTCTTTGTTGAAAGAGCCGCGGGCTTGACCGCCGGCTCCATGCCTATGAAGGGGATGTCATATTCCTGCCTGAGGGTGGCCGCGGCCGCGGCGGTGGCGGTGTTGCATGCGATGACTATCACAGAACAGCCTTTGCTGATTAGGAAATCTGTGATCTCGCGGGCGCGGTCTATGATGAATTCTTTGCTTTTCTCGCCATAAGGGCAGTGGGCGTTGTCGGAGAAATAGATGTACTTCTCCTTCGGGAGAATCTTGACAATCTCCCTGTAAACTGACAGTCCGCCTGCTCCAGAGTCGAAAATTCCAATCATAGCTCCGCGAATATAGGGAATTTCCCACAAAAATATTATTTTTGTAAGCTATTGTGCGAATACGTCTATATGATAACTGCGGAACAGATAAAGGGACTACGTCAGAGGGTTGAGGCTTTGGGAAAGAGCCTCGACATTGACGCGAAAAGAGAGGATGTGCGCCTGCGTGTCGAGAAGACGCTCGAAGGTGATTTCTGGAACGATCCGAAGGCGGCTGAAGCGTTCTTGAAGGAGACCGCGGGGGCGACATTCTGGGTTACCGGTTTTGATGAGGTTTCCGGCGCGGTGTCGGACCTTGATGTCCTGTACGATTTCGCCCGAGAGAGCGGCGCTTCTGACGAGGCGGAGACTGACGAGTCCAATGAGCTCGCCCAGGCCTATGCTGACGCTCTGGCGAAGATCGAGGCCCTTGAGCTGAGAAATATGCTCGGAGAGGAGGGAGACAACCTTGGCGCTATTCTCACGATCAATTCCGGAGCCGGCGGTACTGAGGCCAATGACTGGTCCGCCATGCTCATGAGAATGTATCTGCGTTGGGCTGAGCGTAACGGCTATAAGACAGCGGTCACGGAGCAGACTGACGGCGATGAGGTAGGCATCAAGAGCGTGAGCATCGAGGTTGAGGGCGACTATGCCTTCGGATATTTAAAGGCGGAGAGCGGAGTGCACAGGCTTGTGAGAATCTCGCCTTTCAACGCTCAGGGAAAGCGTCAGACGACCTTCTCTTCAGTGTTCGTATATCCTCTGGTCGACGATACTATTGAGATAGAAATTAATCCTGGCGACCTTGAATGGGACACATATCGCTCTAGCGGAGCCGGCGGACAGAATGTCAATAAGGTCGAGACCGGAGTGCGTGTAAGGCATATCCCTTCGGGAATAGTCGTGGACAACACCGAGACCCGTTCCCAGCGTGATAACAGGAACAACGCAATGAGAATACTCAAATGGCCACTTTATTACCAAAAGCTCAAGAACAC
>JAKSJJ010000233.1 GCA_024398335.1 Bacteroidales bacterium
CCGTGAGTTTATACCAGAAGGAGAGGTTGGAGTATATTCCCATGAAGATCTCCGCCGCCATGACAATAGGCACTACGGCGAGTCCCTCCCAGTAATCCGGAGCGATGAAATGCCTCACTATAGGCATGTAGAAAACCACCGCCAGGAAAGCCATGAGGGTGAATATCACGAAATATTTCATACCGTCCGCCAAGGTGCTCTCGTTGTCCTTCTTCGAGCCTCCGCTGAACACTATCGGCTCGTAGGCATACCTGAACGCCTGGGTCAGAAGGGACATTATCATGGCTATTTTGACGCAGGCTCCGTAGATGCCCAACTGCACAAGACCGTCGCTGCCAGGCATGAGCTTTGGCAGGAGTATCTTGTCCGCCACCTGATTGAGAATACCCACGACGCTCAGAAGAAGTATAGGCCAAGTGTAAGCCAGCATTCTCCTGGCGAGATCCTTATCAAAGCCGTAGAACATACCTTTGAGCTCCGGGATGAAACCGAAAGTCACAAGGGATGTGCAGAAAAGATTGATAAAGAATATCAGGCCCACTCCCCCGTCAAATCTCTCATATATGCCAGAGAGAGACTCGACCTTAGGCATGACAAGGAATATAAACAGGGTCAGGACTACATTCAGGCAGATGAAGAGCATCTTCAAGGCCATGAACTTCACTGGGCGGTGCTGCTGACGCAGACGCACGAACATGATAGCCTGGAAGGCGTCCAGCGCGGCGATGACGCCCACGCAGATGATATACTCCGGATGGGCGCTATAACCCATAGCGGCGGAGATAGGACTTATGAACGCCACAACCATGGCGACAAAGACCAGCGCGACGCCGCCGACCATGCGCAAGGCGTTGCTGTAAACCATTTTCGGGTCCTCCCCTTCCTTAGAGGCGAAGCGGAAAAGGGTCGTCTCCATTCCGAAGGTCAGAAGGGCGAGCAAAAGGGCGGAATAAGCATAAAGGTTGGAGACTATTCCGTATCCTCCGCTCTGCGCGGAGATATGGTAGGTATAGACCGGAACGAGCAGATAATTGAGGAATCGGCCCACAATGCTGCTCAGTCCGTATATGGCGGTATCTTTTACAAGCGATTTAAGATTCATGACTACTTATATATGCGACGCGAATTTACCGATTTTTGCTAAATTTGCCACCTCAACATATCTAGATATGAAAAAAGCAATTTCTATTATCGCGCTATCAGCAGCTCTTGTCTGCATGGTATGCTGCAAAGGACGCCCGGGCGCAGGCGAAGGAGCCGAAAATAATTCAACAGCGGTCGTCACGGCCGTTGACTCTACTGTGAATGTAAAAGCTGATTCTACCGCGAAAGCCGCTGTAGCGGAGCTTCCCGAGGAGCCTGTCTTTGACATCGTTACCACCATGGGTATCATCAAGGTCAAACTTTACAAGAACACCCCTAAGCACCGCGACAATTTCGTGAAACTTGTCAAGGAGAAGTTCTATAATGACATTCTTTTCCATAGGGTCATTAACGGATTCATGATCCAGACAGGAGACCCTTATACAAAGGACACAGCCATGGTCAATTTCTATGGACAGGGCGGCCCTGGCTATACGATTCAGGCTGAGTTCGTGAAAGAGTACACCCATAAGAAAGGAGCGCTCGCAGCCGCCCGTAAAGGCGATATCGCAAACCCTAAGAAGGCCTCTTCGGGTTCGCAGTTCTACATCGTCCAGGACGAAGTCGGTTGCAGCCATCTCGACGGACAGTACACCGTTTTCGGGGAGACTATCAGCGGTCTTGACGTGATCGACCGTATCGCGGCCGTCCCTACCGACCCATACGACAGACCACGCCGCGACGTGAAGATATTACTCATCAAACCTGACGATAAAGCCAATGCAGCAGCTCTCGCGGCCAACTAAGACAATATTCATAGACGCTGACGACACTCTTTGGGAGAACGAGCAGTTCTTCCGGGACGCGGAGGCTCTCTTCGCCCAGTTGCTGGCTCCTCATGCAGACCCTGCCGCTATCCAGAGAATGCTCTGGGAGAAGCAGGAGGAGAATATCCCTCTTTACGGATATGGTTCAAAGACCTATCTTATCGGCATGACTGACGCCGCTATGGATCTTTGCGGGGGCTCTTTACCAGCGGATCTTTACTACGGGATCAAGAAGATTATCCAGGAGCTCGCTTTCCACAAGGTGACCGTGTTTGAAGGGGTTCGGGAGACCCTCGAGGCCCTGAGTAAGCGATACAGGCTGATTCTGGCGACCAAGGGAGACTCTATCGAGCAGCTTTCAAAGGTCAGGCAGAGCGGCCTCGAGGAGTATTTTTTCAGCTGCGAGGTGATGAAGGGAAAAGACGAGCAGGACTACATCGACCTTTGCACGAAATACGGCGTCGAGCCCAAGGATATGGTGATGGTGGGCAATTCGGTCCGGTCGGACATCGCTCCCGTTGTCGCTATCGGAGGCAAGGCCATCTTCATCCCGCATGAGATCGTGTGGGTCCATGAGATAGCCCCTATGCCGCAGTCAGAAAACGTAACGGAGATAAAATCTTTTGCCCATTTACTTGACATACTTTAAAAAATCACTATATTTGCATCGAATAGTTTTTTCATAGGTTAAGTTTTAGGTTAGAAAGCTCGGAGCCTTGTCGTGAGACAAAGCTCCGAGCACTATTTTATGGCC
>JAKSJJ010000234.1 GCA_024398335.1 Bacteroidales bacterium
GCCGCACGTCCCTTCTGGGCGAGTCGGATAATAGAGGTGGTCACGCCCTTGGAGATCGCCTTCGCGTCAGAGCCGGCGGACATGATAAGATCCGCATACTCATCGATGACAACGACAAGATAAGGAAGATAACGGTGGCCTTTATCCGGGCGGAGATGACGCTCCTTGTATTTCTCGTTATAGTCAGTCAGCTTATTGACTCCTGCGTCGCTGAGGAGTTCATAACGCTGATCCATCTCGATACACAGAGACTTGAGCACCTCATCGGCACCCTTGTGGTCCTTGATGATGACGTTATCGATCTCATCCTGCTCACTGGCTGCCTGAGGCAATGATGCGAGATAATGGTGGTACAGACGCTTATAGGCGGTAAACTCAACTCGTTTAGGGTCAATGAAGACCATCTTAAGCTCCGATGGATGTTTAGAGTAAAGAAGCGAGGCCACGATGACATTCAAGCCCACTGACTTACCCTGCTTGGTAGCTCCCGCTACAAGAAGGTGAGGAGCGTCAGCGAGGTCGAAGGTCTTGACTTTCTGCTCGATTGTATAGCCAAGGGCGATAGGAAGCTCAAACTTGGAGTCACGGAAGGCCGGGTCATTGAACATGGCCTTGAGAGGTACCATGGACTTGGTCTCATTAGCGACCTCGATACCTATAGCGTCGGAAAGATAGGTGACACGTACAGACTCATTTCCCAAAGCCATGGCTATGTCGTGCTCCACGCTCTTAACCGAAGAACTCTTCATGCCAGGGGCGAGCTTGACCTTGTACAATGTGACCGTAGGACCTACGATAGCCGTTACCGAATCCACCTGTATCTTGTAACTCTGCAAGGTGGTACGGATGCGGGTGTTATTCACCTCGATCTCAGCCTTGGTGACCTTATGGATCTTATCCGAATAATCTGAAAGCAGATCAATAGGAGGGAACTTGAAGTTCTTAAGTTCGTCTCTGTTATCGATTCTCTCCAATTCCTTGACATCCTCCGGCCACTCGGTAGCCTCAACGATCTTGACTTCCTGGACATCCTCGGGGTTGAGAGAGTCAGGAGAAATAACGCATTCCTCGCCATTTTGGATGACTACGCCGTTATCTTTCTTCTGCTCAGAAGTTTCCGGATCAGGATTGACAGGTCCATTCTTAGGCTCAACTGCCAAAGCGCCTCTTGGGGTTTCGGTATCCTCCACAGGAGCCTGTACAGCATATTCCGCCCCTACTAGCTCGGCATCACCCCCGACTGCTTGAGCGCCCGCGACAAGTTCGACATCGCCATCGTCGACATATTCAGGGGTCTGGACAAGCTCGCCGTTATCAACAGCGTCAGGCTCGGCATCCTTTTCCGGCTTTTCAAACGCCGTAGTGAACCATTTCGCGAACGGAGCGCACACGAACAAAAGCCAGATAATAAACAGGACAGCCACTATCATTATGAGCCCTACATTTCCGACAAGGGACTCCGTAAAGGCGACCGTGACAGCGCCCATCCTTCCGCCAAGTCCGCCTCCGAAAGCGTTCTGGGCTCCCACTAACGGCCCGATTATTGACAAGATGATTGACGACAGCCAGGCTCCGCAGACAACCAGAAGAACGGTCGATACTACGCCGACAGGACGTTTTCTGAAAAAGAGCCACCACGCCCCCATGAAAAGCAGTCCCACAAGAGCAAAGCTTCCAAGACCTAGACACGAGCACACAAGGAAAGCTCCCCAGCTACCGCCGGCCGAGCCTCCGATATTCTCCGCGTCCGCTGCCGCGGCACTATCAAGCACGCTTTGATCCGCTTTCCAATGGAAAAGATATGAAGTGCATGAAAGCAAGGTATATATCGCGAAAAAAGCGACAACTATACCCGTCACCTTCAAGATACGGGCTTTCAAATCTGGGTCTATAGAGAATCTGGACATCTGTTACTTGTTCTTTCTTTGATTCTTTTGTCTTTGTCTGTTGCGGTTTTTGTTTCGCTGCTGGCCATTGATGACTCCCGGACGAGAGAAGGACACGTCGCCGGAGAGTTTACTCAGCTGAAGTCCCTCGGGCACCTTGACTCTTCCGTCAGAGAGCTTCTCGATGTCGGCGAAGATAGTCTCGTCTGCCACGCTGTCCTTATTCCAGATAAGGTACTGCTGGCGCATGTAAATAGCTAAATTACGGATAACGTAAGTCTTGGTCTCGCCGTCTTCCATCGGAGCGATAAGGTCTATGATGCTCTCGATGTTTCGGCCGTAATGGGTCGCCTTCACCGGCTTCTTGTTCACAGGTACGGGAACAGGCTTCTGGGAAAGAGACTCTCTTGTCGGCGCGGGAAAAGGAGCGTCTACATCAAGGTCGAAATCCGCCATGATGTAAAGATGATCCCACAACTTACGCTCATAATCCTCCTGAAGATGTACCCCCGGATTGAGAATCTCCATGACCTTGACCACAGCTCTGGCCTGCTGGCTTCTTTTTTCCCTGTCCTCTATAGTCTTGAGCGAATCGACCATCGTCTGGACATTACGCCCGTACTCAGGAAGAGCCAATTTCGGTTTAACGGTGTTATAATCTTTCTCGAATGTATTTTCCATCATATTCTCCTACATCAAACTAGTAACTTACAAAGATACTTTTTTTTCGACATCTTCCCAAACATACCAAAGCAC
>JAKSJJ010000235.1 GCA_024398335.1 Bacteroidales bacterium
TTTGTGTGAGAACTTAGATTATGTGGTATGGTCAAAGTTTTTGGAAAAAGTATTCTTTGGACCATATGTCTTTCCGTCCGGCTATAGGCATATGGAAGAAAAGATGTATCTTTAGCCAGATAAATAGCAATTTGAATATGACAAACCTCGAGAAACAGAGTTATATCATCAAGATGGTTCTACACATTGTCCTTGTCATTGGCAATATCTGGTGTGCGATAGATTCCTTTTACGAGTATGCTGGAACTCACAGAACAAAGACTCTGATATCCGGAATTTTCTTTTTTATAATGATATTCTGGTTTGCCTGTAAGGCTATCTCTGACTACAATTCACACAAGGCAAAAAGGAAAGTCGAGGACAATAAGTAATCCCCATAAACAACCCATCGTCATGGATAGAAGAAAATTTCTCGAAATAGGTGCTTTGAGTACTGGCGCGGTGCTGGCCGGATCTCTTCCTGCCGGGGCCAAGACAGAGACCGTGAAGACCAGTTCAACGTCTCTTCCGACTCAAGGATATGTCAAGGAACCCGCACGCAGGATTCCTGTAGTTGACAAGGCGGATGTCGTCGTGGTCGGCGGCGGTCCTGCCGGCTTCGCGGCTGCGATCGCGGCGGCTAGACAAGGCTCGGATGTGCTTGTGCTGGAGCGTCAGTACTTCCTGGGCGGTCTCTTCACGGGCTGTGGTGTGACCCCGATTATCAACATGTACAACCCTGTCAAGGATGGTCAGAGCGTCAAGGCGGTGAGCGGTATATGTGAGGAACTGTGTGAGCGCCTTGACAAGGTGGGTATGATCAGCTTTGAGAAATGCCGTCCGAAGGTCGATCCGGAGGCGGCGAAGTATTATATGGAGGAGATGCTCTCCGAGGCGGGTGTGAGGCTTCTTTATGGCGTACAGGCCGCCCAGATACTGATGTCTGGAGACAGGGTCACGACCGTCATCGTAGAGGGCAAGAGCGGGCGTGTGGCCATCAAGGCGGATTATGTGATAGATTGTTCGGGGGACGGGGATATACTCGAATGGGCGGGGGAAGACTTCAATGTCTATAAGGATGATATAGGGGCCATGTGGAGGATTGGTCATGCGCAGGCGAGCCCTCGTGGCAGCAAGACTTGTATCCCCGGAGTCCTCACGCGTCACACAACCGGCGAAAGACAGCAGGATGGATTGGATATGTACAATCTCACCCGTATCCAGATGGGGCTGCGCAAGATGATGTGGGAAGACGCTACGAATCTGCGTGCGAATCCAGGCTGTGAGGATCTTTTCCTTATGGATACGCCATCAGTGGTGGGAGTGCGTATCACACGCGTCCTCAATAGCGTCGCCAATGTCACTGTTGAAGGGGCGGCTGTCGGAAAGAGCTACGACGATGTCATAGGCTTCACGGGAGGAGATTCAACGTTGGTCTGGAATGATATGAAGATTAAAGCCGGTACCCGTAAGATATGGCAGGTTCCATATAGTGCTCTTCTTCCGAAGACGGTCAGCAATCTGTGGGTTGCGGGCCGATGCTTCGGATTCGAGAGAGGGCTTACGTATGATGCCAGGGAGATAGGTACCTGTCTGATGACCGGTCAGGCCGCGGGAACAGCCGCCGGTATCGCCGCCTTGAGGCGTTGCGGTTGCCGCGAAGTCGATGTCCCTGAGCTTCAGAGCAGACTTCGCGGACAGAAGGTCCGGCTCGATTGGTAGATTGCCGCCAGGTATCAGACCTCTTATTACCGTTGTTAAAAGAATGAGACAAATGGCAAAACATGTAGCTTTTTTGAGAAGCATTTATTTGTTTCTCGTGATATTCTCTATAAGCCATAACGCGTCTAGTCAGGACTGGATGCGGTATGCCGGGAGGCGTGGCGGGCTTGCGGGGGATACTTATGCTATTCGTGTCAAACCTGCTTGTTCTCAGCTTGGCAGCTTATTTATCACGGATACTACCCTCACTTTTGCCGGGGCCTCCATGCCGGTAGAACGTCCTGTCGCTGATGCTATCAAGGCGTTGATTGACCATTCAATCACCGCTGCCGCTCCCAGAGACTTCTGTTTGGGAAAGGATGGGGTAGAGTATTTTTTTACCGGTAAGGGCGGAGAGACGGTTCAATGTTGGTCTCCTCAAAGGGGCGCCAGCCGAAGATTAGTTGATATTTCCCAGGCGTTAATGTCCGCGGTCTTGAATCATGACGGAGAATCTATTCAAGGACTTATCCAGGAAATCGAGCAGCTATCCAAGTCTTTCCAGGAGTTGAATGTCGTCTCGAATAGAAAGGAAATATGTAATCTTTCATCCGACAGTATTCTTCCTGCCCGGTTTATGGGAGAGTCTTCCGGTTCTTTTGTCGGCTGGGTCAACAGACGCTTAGAATATCCTTCTTTAATGTGCGCTAATGGAATAGGTGGTGCGGTATCTGTGAGTTTCACGGTTCTCCCCGATGGGGCTATTTCGGATATCGAAATAGGCGGAGAGGCTCATGATCTGTTTAAAGAAGAGGTAAGGCGTGTCATACAGGATTCTCCTTTGTGGGATCCTGGTGTGGATAAAGAAAAAGGGGTGGCTGTGCCGATACGATGCTCTGCCCTCTTTGTCTTTTCCATGTATTCAAGTAAATAAAATAGACACT
>JAKSJJ010000236.1 GCA_024398335.1 Bacteroidales bacterium
GTTTCATGACCTATTCCCTAGGCCAGGGAGACTCCGCCAGACTCTCGAAAGTATTCTCTACAAGCGTTGCTATACAGTTGATTCTCAGTGCCTTGCTGGTTATTCTGGTTGAGACGCTAGGTCTATGGTACCTCCACTGCAAGATGTCCATACCGGAGGGTAGGGAAATAGCCGCCTTCTGGGTCCTGCAGTGCTCGCTCGTCATCCTGATTGTGCAGCTTTTCAGCATTCCTTTCAACGCTGTCATCATAGCTCATGAGAGAATGAACGCATTCGCGTACATCAGCGTTCTCGAGGCCGTGCTGAAACTCGGGGTGGGCCTGTCCCTTTTCGTAACCCCGTTCGATCCGCTGATAACATACGCTGTACTTATGACGCTGACCGCGTTTATCGTGAGATTCACGTACGCCATTTATTGTAAGCGTTATTTCGTGGAGTCACGCTCCGGACTTCATTTCCATAAGGACATCCTCAAGGAAATGGGCTCCTTCTCAGGATGGAACTTCTTCGGAAGCAGCGCCTATATCATCAATACTCAGGGTATCAATCAGTTAGTCAACGTCTTTTTCGGTGTGACCCTGAATGCGGCGAGAGGATATGCCGTCCAGGTCGAGAGCATCATCAAGCAGTTCGTCTCCAATTTCCTCACAGCGCTGAACCCCCAGATCACGAAGTCTTACGCCTCCGGAGACTTGAAGTATTGTTTCTCCCTGGTTGAGAGGGGATGCCGCTTCACCTTTCTGGTACTCATAGCCTTCAGTATCCCTGTCATCATAGAGGCGCCGTATCTGCTCAAGGTATGGCTGGGGACAGTCCCGGATCAGACAGAGCTCTTCGTGAGGCTTATACTCATTGGCACCATGGCGGATCTGCTGTTCAATCCTTTGCTGACCTTGGAACTCGCTACGGGCGATATCAAGAGATACTACATCATCACAGGTCTGATCTCCTATCTGGCGCTGCCTATTTCGTGGGTTCTTTTCCATTTCGGAGCGCAGGCATATGTCACATACATAGTATTCATAGCCGTTTACATCGTCGTCGATGCCGCGAAACTTCTGATTCTGCGCTCTCAGGTGGGACTGCCGGCGTCAAGGCTTCTTCGCTCAGCGGTACTCCCTCCGCTTCTAGTGGCGACCATCGCCGCGGTGCCGTCCCTCGCGCTTTGGCGAGTCATGCCTTCGGGATTCTGGCGCCTTGTCTGCGTCGGGGCCCTTTCGAGCGTGCTTGTATGCTTCTCGACATGGTTTATCGCCATGAAAAAGGGGGAAAAGCGCCTTGTCAAGGATGTGATCCGTCGTAAAGCCTTAGGAGTTCTTCATAGGTACTCGCGCCATATCCCGGACAAACTTTATCTTCGCCTAAAGTTCCCTCTCATGCTCGGATACCCTCTCTCGCTTAGTAATCCGAAGACCTTCAATGAGAAACTGAACTGGATGAAGTTGTATGACCGTAATCCATTATATACTAGGCTCGTAGATAAGGCGGAAGTGAAGGATTATGTGCGGGACGCGATAGGTGACGAGTATGTTATAGAGACCCTTGGAGTATGGTCAAATTTTGATGCTATCGACTTTGACTCGCTCCCGAATCAGTTCGTGCTGAAATGTACTCATGACAGCGGAAGTGTAATCATCTGCAGGGATAAGGCCAGATTTAACAAAAAGGCGGCGAGAACTCAGCTTTCAAGGGCTCTTAGGAAGAATTTTTATTTCGCGGACAGGGAGTGGCCATATAAGGACGTCAAGCCTCGTATCATAGCGGAGAAATACATAGAGTCCGCCGACGCGGATATTCCTGATTATAAGTTCTTCTGTTTCAATGGCGAGCCTCGGATCATGTTCGTGGCGACGGAGCGATTCGCCTCCAGCGAGACAAAGTTCGATTTCTTCGACATGGACTATAATCATCTGCCTCTTTTGAGCGGACATCCTTGCGCTGAGCATACTCCGGAGCGTCCGGAACATTTCGAACAGATGAAGGAACTGTGCCGCATTCTTTCAAAGGACATGACTCAGGTCAGGATAGACTTTTATGATGTCGCGGGGAAACTCTATTTCGGAGAGTTCACATTCTCTCACTGGGGAGGTATGATGCGATTCGAGCCTAAGGAGTGGGATCTTCGCCTGGGGCAGATGATAGATTTGGGTAAAAAGCGTGGAGAAAATGAATAGACTTGTCATATATACTTGTGTCACAGGTTCATACGATGCCGTGAAGGAACTTTCGGTTAGAGTTCCATGGGCGGATTATGTGCTTTTTACTGACGCCTCGTCTGCTATAGAACAGAGGGAGGAGAGCGCCACTGAGGGACCGGTTTGGCAAGTTCGTCCAATCTTCTGGGCCGGGTCCGGGGAATGCCCTGAGGATAAAATCTCCCTTTCACGTTACCCTAAGCTCAACCCTCATGCCGTACTTCCTGAATATGAATACAGCCTCTGGATTGACGGAAACGTGGACATCTGTTCGATGGATTTATATGAGCGTCTGGCACAGATGATAGGACAAGGAGTATTGTACGGCGGTCTCCAGCACCCTTTGAGGGACGATATATATGAAGAGTCCGTACAGATAGTAAAGAATGAGAGGGAGACTCTTTGGCGAGCC
>JAKSJJ010000237.1 GCA_024398335.1 Bacteroidales bacterium
TGTTTATATTGTCCAGAATAGCGACCTCACCTGCCCTGACAAACGCGATGTGGCCAGTCTCCTCGGAAACCAGGATCACATCAGCGTCCGTCTCTTCCGTCAGACCTATCGCCGCCTTATGCCTCATGCCGAAGCTGGCCGGAATATCAGTCTTCTGGGTAATAGGCAATGTACAACGAGCCGCTACGATTCGCTCGCTGTTGATTATGACCGCGCCGTCATGCAAAGGAGAATTCTTGAAGAACAGGTTCTGGATCAGACGACGGTTGACCTTCGCGTCAATGATATCTCCTGTGCTGATAATCTCCTCCAACGGATTGGTGTGCGGTATCACTATCAAAGCGCCCGTCTTTGACTCGGACATCCTACGGCACGCGTCCGTGATCTCCCTGACAGCCTCCGCCGCCAGCTCCTGATCCGCCGAACCGAAGATTTTTCCGAGGAATTTGTTCTTGGAAGCCTTACGATACTGGTTCCCAAGACGGATAAGCACCCTTCGGAGTTCCGGTTGGAAAATCACGATCAGAGCGAGCACACCCACTCCGAGCAGAGTCTCCATCATGGCGTTCATCATCCTCATGTTCAAAGCCGAGACTATGACCCTTATTATGTACAGGGATATCACGGCGATGAAGATACTCATCGCCGAAGACCCCCTTATCCAACGGAACGCCACGTATATGATGACGGCGACAAGCAGGATATCCAGGATATCCGCCACCGTCATGTTAAGAAAACCGAAAAGCGCTAATGAAATCATTTTATATTATTTTACGTCCTTGACGCAGCGGAGCTGGGCACCTACCTGGCTGACCTTGCAGTTAGAGAGAGTCACCTTGCCCTTATTGTTAGGAGCGGTGAATGTTGACATCATACCGAAGAAATAGTACTCTCCGGCTGAAACGTAGCTGGCGGTCGATGTGAGGTAATATGTCATTCTGTTCTTTCCGAGGAAAGACTCTACAGAGCAGAGAGAAGAGTCGCAGACAAGGGCGTTATATGCCTTGTTCGCGATACATCCGGATGGAACGAAGTTGAAGCCTCCCTCATTGAACATGCTCACGTGTGACTGGTTCAGTGAAGAATCCCAGAAAATAGCCTTATCCATTGAAGGATCCGTGAAGATAGACTTGTCATTGATCTTGGTGCCGGTACCCTCACCGATCAGACGAGCGTAAACTGACTCTCCGCAAAGGTCATAATACTCTGAGCGTGAAGGAACATGCCAACCCTTAGGGCAAATGCCCTGAGTTCCCTCAAAAGTAGCATAGTTCTCATCCGTGAATGTCTTCACTCCAAGTGCGGTAGCGAAGCTGTAGAGATAACCGTTAGCCTTGATGCCGGAAGCGTCCTTAAGGAGATTGACAACGCCGTCTTCAACAGCGTATGGATACCATATGCCACCCTTTGCAGGATCCTCAGAGACAGTAGCTCCCTGTGGAACGAATGCCATAGGCTCAGCCATCCATGTGCGGTTTCCGATCTGGACTGTGTTGTATCTTACATCATCATAAAGGAAGTAGCCCTCATGCTCCTCGAACGGAACCTCGTACTCGTGTCCGTCAAGATTTCCGCCGTCTGCCCACTCCTCGATATCGCCAGAGATCTTCGCGGTGACTGAATCCGATGAGATAGTAAGGGCGATATTGTATGAGTAACCTGCCTTGAGCTCAGCCTGATCGATGCTGGTAAGAACAGCCGAAGCGCCCTTGACATTGAGCACGACATCTATCTTAGAGAAAGTCTGAGGCACGACTACAGCGCAGAACTTCTCTCCAGCCTTCACCTGCTCGGCGAGGATATCCGCGGCGGCGACAGTCTCATCAACTGCGACAGTCACAACTCCTGCCTCATCCATAGAGACATTAGCTGCAGGTCTGAGGCCCTTGATAGTCACATTTTCAAGCTCTGCTCCGACACCATTATCCACGTTAATTACAATCTGGGCGAACTGGTGCTTGAAGTTCATCATGACAGCGTTCACGCTTGGATAAACGTCGTTTTTGGTAGCTACCATGAGATCTGAAGACTCCGTTCCTTTACTCTGGTCAGCCTGTACGGCGAACTTAGAAGGGAAGCCTGCCTCCTGGAATGGATAGTATGCCTTCATAGAGCAAGTCTGGCCACCCTCAGCATACCATTTAAGATCACTGGCGAAAGCGCCGTCGGTGTATGTCATGCAATTATTCTCGGCATAGACAGTGCCGTCAGCCTTGACAACTGTAAGACCGACCTTATCTCCAGAGTTGAAATTCAAGCCAAGAGCCCTTGTTATTACAGGCTCAATCTTGATGGTGTCAGCCACAGGAGCTGGCTGAGGCCCTTTCTGACAAGCGGCGAACGCAAGCGCCGCGATTACTACGAATGTGAACTTTTTCATATTATTTAGAATTTTAGAATTCATATCCCACTCTCAAATTCGCGCTATATCGTACATTCGGCGAGGAGAATTTCACCCCGAACGGGCATCTCACATCGGCGTCCGCCTGAATATATATACGAGGTTTGAAAGTATATCTTATAGAAGGTACGAGGGAAAGTCTCTGACAAGTCAGATACTCCATCTTCTTTTCCCAATATTCCAC
>JAKSJJ010000238.1 GCA_024398335.1 Bacteroidales bacterium
CTGACTGCGGATCTCCGCTTGTAAGGGACGAGGGCGAAGCCAAATGGTTCTGTCCTAATGTTGACGGCTGCCCTACCCAGATCAAGGGCAAGATCGTCCACTTCCTGAATCGCAAGGCGATGAATGTCATAGCCGGCGACGCTACAATCGAGCAACTTTACAACAAAGGATATGTCCGTGACGTGGCGGACCTTTACAGTCTCAAGCAAGACCATCTTCTCGCCCTCGACGGATGGAAAGAGAAGGCGGCACAGCGCTTCCTTACAAGTCTCGCGGAGAGCGTGAATGTCCCGTTCGAGAGAGTGCTTTACGCCATCGGCATACGCTATGTCGGCGAGACGACGGCCAAGAGCATAGCGCGTCATTTCGGGGACATCGACTCCCTCATGAAGGCTGGACGAGAGGAGATTCTCTCAGTGCCCGATGTGGGAGAAGTCATCGCGGACAGCGTCACCGCATGGTTCGCTGACAAGACCCACAGAGAACTTATCGAGCGTCTTCGCGGGGCAGGTCTTCGCATGAAGGTCGAGATAGAGGACAAGATGCTCTCACAGGTTCTCGCGGACAAGACTATTGTTATCAGCGGTAATTTCAGCATATCAAGAGAGGCGATGAAGAGCCTTATCGAGCTTCACGGAGGAAAGAACGGAAGTTCGGTCAGCGCTCGCACCAGTTTCCTTCTCGCGGGAGAGAAAGCCGGTCCTGAGAAGATAAAGAAGGCGCAGGCCCTCGGAGTCGCGATAATAACAGAAGAAGAGTTCATGGAAATGCTCCCGGAGCAGGGCGAAAGCGTTGAGCAGGCAGCGCAGAACACCCCAAGCATCGCTTTTCCTGTCCAACTCTCACTTTTCTAGAACATGGAGTTAAAGAGAAAATATAAAATCACATTCAGAAGGTACAAGCCGGCGTTTACCAATGACTTGTGGAATCTTGACCTGTCCAGTCTAAGCGGAATCAGGAGCAAGCTCTTCAGGTTCATAAAGCTGATACGCATCACCTTCGATTCATTCGCCGAGCACAGGATGGGATTCCAATGTGTGGCCCTGAGCTATTTCGGGACCCTCGCCCTGATTCCCCTTTTCGCCTTCATATTCTACGTCACCAAGGGTCTGGGAGTCACAGAGAGGCTGACGAATCTTCTGATATCCTATCCGCAGATAAGTCCCGACCTAGTCGATATGATATTCGACAAGGCCGAAAATATAATCAACACGGCGCAGAGCGGAGCCGTCGGAATCATCTCCGCTCTGATGTTCTTCTGGACGATCATATGGATGTTCTTCCAGGTCGAGAGAGTATTCAATAACGCCTGGGGTATAAGGAAGATCGACCGCAAGATATACAAGCGATTCTCCTTCTATCTTGTGATGCTCATCATGCTCCCCTTCATACTCGCCCTCTTCTCCGCCGGCATCGTGCTTTATTCTAACCTGCTGGAGAACATAGGCCTGGACATGACAAAGTTCGCTTTCTTCCGCACATTCCTGTCATGGTTGCTTTTCGGAGTGATCACGACCTTCATCATATCGGCGATGTATAAATTCATACCTCAGCCGAAGATACAATATAAATACGCCCTCAAAGCGGCGATAGTCTCAGGCATAGCCTTCACGCTCTTCCAGTACTGCTACCTTGAGACCCAGATGTTCGTGGCCCGTCTCAACGCGGTTTACGGAGTGCTCGCCGCCGTTCCACTCTTCATGATATGGATGAACCTCAGTTGGCAGATCATCATGTATGGCGCCGAACTGGTGTACGCATACCATCATCAGCACGATTATAACCTTGACCAATAAGAAGTTATGAATATATCAGAATTCAACGAGAAAGATTTGGAAGTCATCGCGCACGACTATGCGGAGCTTAAGGAAGCGGCCGCCAAGCGCTGTGCTAACCAGAAAGAACTTGACGTCGTACAGAAAGCGTTCGACTTCGCAAACGACGCCCACAAAGGCATTCGCCGCCGTTCAGGAGAGCCATACATCCTCCACCCTATCGCCGTGGCGAAGATTGTCGTAAGCGACATAGGCCTAGGTTATAAATCAATTTCAGCGGCTCTTCTGCATGATGTCGTAGAGGATACAGACTACACCACCGAGGACATACGCAATCTCTTCGGAGACAAGATAGCCTCATTGGTCGAGGGTCTGACAAAGATAAAGACAGTGCTCGACAAGGAGGACAAGGCCAAGAGCCAGAGCATGCAGGCGGAGAACTTCAAGCGTATCCTCCTCACTATCAACGACGACATCAGGGTCGTGCTGATAAAGCTCGCGGACCGTCTTCACAACTGCAGGACCATTGAGTTCATGCCAGAGTACAAGAGGGACAAGATACTCTCCGAGACTATGTTCATCTTCATCCCTTTGGCGCATCGTCTGGGACTTTACAGCATAAAGAGCGAGATGGAGGACATTTGGCTCAGCTGGAAAGAGCCTGAGGCCTTCAAGGATATAGTCGAGCGCACATCGGGCAAACTAGAGGGCAAGAAGCAGGAAATCGAGGACTTCATCGTTCCTATCGAGGATATGCTCAAGGCGACAGGACTCAAGTTCGAGGTCAA
>JAKSJJ010000239.1 GCA_024398335.1 Bacteroidales bacterium
CCTTCGCCATCAGAGGGTTCTGGAGGTTCAGCGTAATATTATAGGAAGCAGGCATTTCCCCGTAGAAGTTCATGCCACCGCCCAAAGCGCTCATCTCACGGTAACGACGCATGAACTCATTCTGGGTGATAAGCAAAGGAGCCGCGTTCTCGCCAAGGTTCTCGGCGTTGATGACATAGTCGTTGCCCTCAGGGAGAACGGCCTTGACGGCGTCCTCCATGACCTTACGGTCCTCCTCTGAAAGTTCCGGCTTCACGCTCTCCTCCTTAGGGATAAGCTTGTCGATAGAGTCCGAGTCAACTCTCGCGAAGCGCACGTTCTCCATCTTCATCTCGAGCAGATTGACAAAGTGGGAGTCAAGTTGACAGTCGAGCCAGAGAACGTCGTAGCCCTTGGCCTTGGCAGCGTCCACGAAAGAGTACTGACCCTCCAGGTCGGTGGCGTAAAGGATGACTACCTTTCCGTCCTTGTCTGTCTGCTCGCCCTTGACAGCCTCACGATAATCCTCGATGCTGAAATACTTCGAATCGCTGTTCTTCAGCAGGCAGAACTTCATCGCCTTGTCGCAGAACTTCTCGTCCGAGAGCATTCCGTACTCGATAAAGAGCTTGAGATTATCCCATTTCTCCTCAAGCGCCGCACGCTCATTCTTGAAGATGTCCTCAAGACGGTCGGCTACCTTCTTTGTAATGTATCCGCTGATTTTCTTTACGTTAGCATCACTCTGGAGATAGCTTCGGCTCACATTCAGAGGAATGTCCGGAGAGTCGATGACTCCATGAAGAAGAGTGAGGAAGTCAGGGACGATGTTATCCACGCTGTCGGTGACGAACATCTGGTTGCAGAAGAGCTGGATCTTGTCCTTGCGCACGTCCATCTTATCCTTGATCTTAGGGAAGTAAAGCACACCTGTAAGGTTGAAAGGATAGTCGACATTGAGGTGGATGTGGAAAAGAGGGTCGTCAGCCATAGGATAGAGGGCCTTGTAGAACTTGTCATAGTCCTCGTCCTTAAGGTCCGCAGGCTTGCGTGACCATATAGGCTCGACGGTATTGATGACATTGTCCTCGTCCTTATCGACATACTTGCCGTCCTTCCACTCCTGCTTCTTTCCGAAGACTACAGGCACCGGCATAAACTTGCAATACTTGCCCAGAAGGCCCTCGATACGGCCCTTGGCGGCATATTCTGTCTCGTCGTCGGCGATGTGAAGGGTGATTACTGTACCCCTCTCCGCCTTGTCGGACTCGCCCATCTCATACTCTGGCGAACCGTCGCAGCTCCACCTTACAGCCTTCGCTCCTTCCTTCCATGAAAGGGTGTCGATGGTCACTTTGTCTGCTACCATGAAAGCCGAGTAGAAGCCCAGTCCGAAATGGCCGATGATAGAGCCGAGCTGGTCCTTATATTTCTCAAGGAATTCTCCGGCGCTGGAGAAAGCGATCTGGTTGATATATTTGTCGACCTCCTCCTCTGTCATTCCGATTCCAGTGTCGGCTATCTTGAGGATATGGGCCTTCTCGTCAAGGGGAACGTCAACACGCACCTCTCCTAGTTCGTTTTTGAGTTCTCCGCTGGCCGCGAGAGCCTTGACTTTCTGGCATGCGTCAACGGCGTTCGCCACGAGCTCACGAAGGAAGATCTCGTGGTCTGAATAAAGAAATTTCTTAATTACCGGGAAGATGTTCTCGGTCGTTACTCCGATAGTACCTTTGTTTTGCATATCTGTATTGTTTAAATCTTCATTTTCGGAAAGGCTCTCCGGCGGCGTGCCGGACAAAAAAATACGCCTCCTCCGGGGAAGCGTATAGGTCAAATTCTGTTCCAATCGGGCGAAACTGACAATTTGGCAGAGACCGCCCGCCAGGAAGTCTAGAAGCAATATCTGAAACCGGCAGAGAGCATGCCCTGCATGCCGAATCCCGTCTCGACAAAGCCCTTGTAATTGTATCCTCCGAACTCGAATCCTACAGGATTGATACTCAATGCCAAATTGATATTATCCTTGGTGAATTCCTGTCCGAACGGAACCGAAGCGAAAGCGCCGACGGCCAGTTTCGTGTACATCCCGAAATGAGGCTTGGTGAACCACTGGAACTTCACGGCAGGCATGACGCTCAGCACAATCAAGTCAGAATTGTTTCCGTTACGTTTGTTCTGGTAAAAATACTCAGCGCCGACGTCCACACCCAGCGCTACGTGAGGATGGACATAACCCATATATTCAAACGTGAAAGCGCCGGTGGAAATACGCGATGAGGCGTCTTCCAAATCAGCGGCACCTAATGTGAATACGACAGCGAGAGCCTTTCCGAATGTCTCTCCGAACCCGATAATAAGCTGAGGAGCAGACAAATAGCCATATCCGAACGACACTTCGTTAACCGGACGTCCGAAACGGCCTTCCTTTGTCTGGGACATATATGCCACATCAACGTATTTGTCAAATGGACGGAACTCTTCGTTCTCAACCCGGCTCTGTCCAGAGTTCTCTACACCAACCTGCGGATTCTGCTGAAGCGCCTGATCTGCCGTCAACACCTGTG
>JAKSJJ010000024.1 GCA_024398335.1 Bacteroidales bacterium
CGGGCATAGAAACGCCTATAAGTTTCCTAAATTCATGGGAATATGGCTACGCCTGATATGGAAACTTCTGACCCATAGGTATGACGCCGTTTATCTCACCCTTACCTGCCACGGACCAAAATTTCTGAGGGACTCCCTTCTTGCTCTGCCGGCGAAAATGCTCAGCAAGCAGCTGATAATACATCAGCACAATACAGGGATGAGCCACGACACAGATAAAAAGCTCTACCGTCGTCTCTTTCCTCTTGTTTACAAGAATGCGAAAGTGATATTATTATCCGAGAGGATATATCCGGACGTGGAGAAGATAGTGGACCATTCGCAGGTGAGAATATGCCCCAACGGACTGCCTCAATGCGAGATTACCCCCGCGAGAAGGGATGGGCAGGACGGAGCGGTGAAGATTCTGTTCTTGTCAAATCTTTACAAGGCAAAAGGCGTGCTCACGCTTCTTGACGCATGTAAGATACTGAAAGATAAAGGCGTCAGTTTTATCTGCGATATGGTCGGAGACAGCACTAGACAGATAAACGCTCAAAGACTTGAGAAGGAAATCTGTGCGAGGGGGCTTAGCGAGAATATTAACTATCACGGGGCCCTATATGACGCCCAGAAGCATCAGATGCTCTCCCAGGCGGACATCTTCACACTTCCGACCCACAACGAGGCTTTTCCTCTTGTTGTCATCGAGGCCATGATGCACTCTCTTCCTATTGTAGCGAGCGAGGTGGGAGGTATCGCCGACATGGTGCGGGAAGGGCTAAACGGATGGACCGTAAAAGCGGCCGACGCCCAGGCGCTCGCCGATAAACTTGAGATACTGATCAAAGACGCGGACCTCCGCTCACGCATGGGAGAAGCGTCAAGAAAGATATACCAAAACGACTATACACAAGAAAAATTTGAAAAAAACCTTCTAGAAACGATTCTACAATAATTATGAATGCTAAAAAAATAAGTTCAGCGGCAGCAATGGCAGCGGCATGCGCCTCGATGCCTATGGTAAGTTCCTGCGACCAGAGCAAGACAGTCTCTAAGCAGCCGAACATTGTCTTTTTCCTTGTTGATGACATGGGCTGGGTAGACAGCAGCGTACAATATGGCGACGAGCTTTACCCTTACAACCTGCGTTTCAACACGCCAAATATGCAAAGACTCAGCGAGGTCAGCGCGGTGATGGGCAACGCTTACGCATGTCCTGTATCCACTCCGACACGCACCTCTATAATGACCGGCATGAACGCCGCTCACATGGGCATCACGAACTGGACCTCGCCGATGAAAGACACCCCTAGCGACGCGACAGGAGGCGGATTCGCCATGGTTGAAGGAAAGGCCGACGGAAACGCCGCTGAAGGCAATGTCCTGGGCCGTCCTCAATGGAATGTTAACGGTATCAGCCCGGATCCTGACGTGGCGTACACTCAATATTGCACCCCTCTTGTGAGACTTCTCAAGGACGAGGGATACTTCACCGTTCACGTAGGAAAGGCCCATTGGGCCGCCGCCGGCACGCCTGGAGCGAACCCTTACAACATGGGATTCTGCGTCAATATCGCCGGAACAATGGCGGGAATGCCTCGCAGCTACCAGGGCATGGACCGTTACGGAAACACCAAGGAGCTTTGGAATGACTTCGCCGTGCAGAACCTGGACGAGTACTATGACACTCCGACACACTTGACGGAGGCCCTGACCTTGGAAGCCCTCAAGACCCTGGAGTACCCTATCGCCCACAAGCAGCCATTCTACCTCTATATGGCCCACTACGCCACCCATACCCCTATCCAACGCGACGAGCGCTTCGTGCAGAAATACCTCGACATGGGCATGGACGAGGGTCAGGCGCGCTATGCGTCAATGGTCGAAGGCGTGGACAAGAGCCTTGGCGACATCATGGACTATCTTGAGGCCAAGGGCGTCGCTGACAACACTGTCATCATCTTCATGACAGACAACGGAGGAAACTCCGAGAACAAGCAGAAAGGAGGCGTGCCGCACACCCAGAACATGCCTCTTCGCGAGGGCAAAGGCTCATGCTACGAAGGCGGCATCAGGGTTCCTCTGATGTTCTACTGGCCTAAAAACACCAAGGCCGGCAAATGCGACGTTCCTGTCACATGCGAGGACCTCTTCCCTACCATCCTTGACATCGCCGGCGTGAAGAGCCCTCAGACAGTGCAAGAGGTTGACGGCGTCAGCCTTGTACCGCTCATCCGAGAAGGCGAGGGCGTCGACCCTCTAAGAACACTGGTATTCCACTACCCTCACAAATGGAAGCCATACGATCTGGAAGACATCGATTTCCTGAGCAGCGCACGTCAGGGCGACTGGAAGATCGTATATCGCATCGCGAGCGGTAAGCTTGAGCTTTATAACCTTAAAGAGGACATAGGCGAAAGAAACGACCTGTCCGGGGAATATCCAGAGAAGACCCGCGAGATGGCCGCCCTGCTGGGAGAGAAACTCCGCGGATGGAACGCCCCTATGCCTGTGGTGGTTTCCAGAGGCGAGCCGGCCCCATGGCCTGATATGCTATAAGCACAATTTTTGTAGAACACCATCTGCCTTAAACGAATAAAACAGAAATAATTATATGAAGAAAATCGGCATTGTAATAACAAGAGTAGGAGGCTCGACCGAAAGACTTTTCTCCTGTAACACTGACGGATGGGAGAACAGGATAAGCTCCGAGAGAGAGCGTCTTGAGCACCTTGTACTTCCTGACGAAAGAATCCCTGTCTTCTATATGCTGTCCTTCAATGACGCCGGATGTTATTTCCGCGTCATGAGGGTGCTGTCAAATAAGAGCAAAAGCTATATCTCCATCAATATTTTTATCCCATGCGGAGTCAAAATCGACGGAAAGGACATGTCCAACCTTACTGACGCCGCCACAGAGCTTATCGAGACAATCGACGAGAACACCCAGGAGGTATCAGCGGACCAACTCGCCGTATTCTGCCAGAATGAATACAAGCCTGAGGGTCCGAACTATCCTAGACCTCGCAGCAAGGAGATGGCATATCGCTTCTACGGCAAAGGATCGGGAGAATTCACGCTCAGAGACCTTCTTTCGCAGCTTTACCAGGCATGCTACTCTGACTATGACTCAGTATTTATCATAGACAAGGGAGCGGGAATCGCCATCAGAGCCGAATCCAAGGCGGCGAACCTGACAGAGTCCATCCTGACCCAGGCCATTATCCTGAAGAAAATAGTGACAACGGGACGCACCCTGCCTACAAAGGTTTACGTCAACGACACCTTCTATGACGGCAATCCTATGTACGTAGGAGGCATGATTGACATCAAATTCGAGCACAGCGACTTCGCCACCATCATATGCAAGCAGTGCAGAGTACCTGATACGGGAATCCTCGCCCTGCAGCTCAATTGGAAGAAAAAATACACCTCCGAGGTCATCAGGGTCGTGGACTCGACCTCAAAGACTATAGAAGGCTGCGAGATATCAGTAGGCGGACGCTATCTTCCTGTCTATCTTTCCGAGGACGAAGCCAGGAACGTGGAGGTCTGTGTCCAGAAGAAGGGTTATGTCAGCGTTAAGATGACAAAGGACCTGTGGTCATATCCAAGCGTGCTGATAACCCTAGAGAAAGAACAGTGCGCGCAGGAATTCTACATTGACAGCGTCACAGACCCTAGCCTCGCGGGAAAGGTTAAATTTGAGGTCGATGTAGCAGATATTCCAGATAAATCCCCTATCGAAGGCTACCGCTTCACGAAGAACCGCGGCGACAAGATACACCTTTCCTACGACGAGTTCGGATTCATACGCAATATCAAGGGCATAGGTATCGCCGTGGGCGGCATTCTCATTTCCATGATAATAGGAGCATTTATCGGATACGCGATAGCGAGCAGTTCATTCGAGGCGAAGCTGAATCCGGAATGGAAAGACCGCCAGGAGGAAGCTAAGGAGAAAGAGAAAAAGGAAAGAGCTGAAGAATCCCATATCACACCTGTGGTCGACAGCGCCAAGATCGTCCGCGACAGCCTGGCTCTTATCCAGAAGCAGAAGCAGGAGGCCGCCAAGGCTTATCTTACAAGTCACGAGAAATGGACCCCCGCGGCTTCTAAGAACGAACTGCTCGAAGGTCTCTTCAAAGCCATCAACACCTACGACCTTGAAAAACTCCGTTCTATCGCAGAGCAGGTACCTGGATATGACTGGGAGCCTCTTCTTCAGGCAGTAGAGAAAGGCGGAGCGAAGGCGAAAGCCAAGACTGGACGATCCACCTATAACGCCAAGGCTAACGACACCGTGATTACGATAGCCGGATATATTGATTACCTTAACAAAGTCGAATAAGTAATCCCTCCCACGCGATGAGAAGACTCCTTTCATTGATATTGACCGCTATTCTTTGCCTGGGCGCCGCCAGCGCGCAGAACTATCCAGAACTTAAACCGCTCAGCGCCAGACAGCGTCAGCAGATTAGCGCAAGTCATGGAGTCAGACCTTTCTCCAAAAAACAGCTGTGGGGTATCCAGACCCTGAGCGGAAAGACCCTTGTCAAGCCTGTTTTCAGTTCCGTCACTGAATTTGATAAATACGGCCTGGCACGAGTGTGCTACAATGGAAAGTACGGCATCATCGACCAGAATTGCCAGTGGGTGCTCCCTCCGTTTTTCGACGCGATAAGCAAATTCGAGGACACAGGAGTATGCCGCGTATGCCAGAGAGGAAAGTTCGGACTTATCAATCAAAGCGGAAGGGCTGTTCTCAAAATAGATTTTGACGAGATAGGACCTTTTGTCAATGGCGTGGCAAAGGTCAGAAAAGGGGCGGACGTAGGTCTGATATCCTCCAAGTGCGAGCTTGTCCTCGAACCGGGATATGATGATATCCAGTATTTTGACAAAGACCGCTTCATTCTTGTAAAGGACGGAAAGAAAGGACTTTGCGACAGCAATGGAGAGATTATTGTTTCCCTTGATTGGGATTCGATCGAATACGGCCGCGACAAAGCCTTCCTTCTTGTCGGAAAGGAAGGTCATCTGGGAACGCTTTCGCTCGAAGGAAAAATGCTTTGCGAGGCTGTCCTTGACAAGATAGAATGGAACGGCAAAGGATTTTTCATCTCGTCCAGGGATTTCAAGAAAGGCACGCTCAGTCCAAAAGGCGAGGAGATACTGCCTGCCGTCTATGAAATGGTCGAGATGCACCCGTCAAAAGAATTTCTTGGCTGCGCCCAGGATGGAAAATACGTCACCATCGCCACGAACGGTTTTCTTCTTATCAATCCTTCATTTGACAAGATCGGCCAGCAGGTAATCACATCTGAGAAGAATTTGGTCGAGATCGCGAAGGACGGACTCCATGGATATATCCTTGCTGACGGCGCTAAGATGTGGCTTGAGCCTCTGTACGATGAAGTCAAATGCCACGACGGAGAGTACTTCACTGTATCCAAGGATGGCAAATGGGGCGTTATCACATCAGAGGGGTGCCAGATACTGTCATGTTGTCTGGACAGCGAGCCGGACTTGTCCGCAGGACGAGAGATTCTTGTCAACGCGGAGGGACGCCTGGCCTTTCTGGATAATAACAGGATCGAATACATGTCCGACAGGGATAAAAGGATGTACGAGGCCGATATCGTTGAATACATAAGCACCACCTCCCTTCCCGCCTGCGCGAAGAAATATCTTGACCAGACACAGGTTCAAAGCGCCCTGCTTGATGCGAAAGCCTTCACCGACGCCTTTGAATCAGAAGATGAGGACGAACTGCGCGCCACCGCCAAAGCAATCCTAGGGACAGAGGAAGCCCCATTGTTCCACGACTCGGAAGAATGCTGCGAAGAAAAGGTCGGAAACGACATTTACACCCATACAGGTATCTCTAAGGCGATACTTCCTGAGGGAATATGCATGTGGGTCAACGACGCCATAAAGAAAGAATCCGCAATCATCTGGCAAGGTAAAAAGCTCTCATCAGCACTTATCGCCTCAACCTTGAGCAGGGGCAGATACAGAAAAGTCTATAATTACAATTATAGCTCTTACTGGCAGTCAGACACTAAGCTGACTCCCCGCTTCGCATTCTGTTCAAAAGACGGCGCTACCTTATATATAGTATTTGACATAGACTTTCTCAACAAAGCCGCGATAACACCGGCGCAATACGGCATAGCGCGAGAGTTTCTGCCTCTCCAAAGCCAGAACGGCAAATACTACAGAGCGGCCATCTGCCTCTCTAGCGCAGACCTCAAGATCAAAGGCTCGCAAATCCTCGCCTCGCCAAGCTGCGATGTAATCCTTAGCGGATCCGAAGGATTCATGTGCTACGAAAAAAGAGCTCTGGTGAAGTATGACGCGGCCGCGAAAGCGGTAGCGGCGTTTCTCAGTCCGGATATAGAACATCAGCTGTTCACGGAGACCGCTGAGCGCATCATTGTTTACGGCTCAACTAAAAAACAGGGATACATAGGATTTGACAATCCTTTGTGCGTCGTCTATAATAAAGCCGACAAGAAGAAATACAGCTATTTCACAGCCGAGAAAAATAACAGTTTCATTTTATGTATCCCCCGCGAAGACGGATTCCTCGCTTTCAAGAATGACGGAAACTATGAGTATGTGAAATTCCGCGACATAGAACCCGCTAACGGCAAGAAAGAAGCGGTCCTTAAATGTGAGTGGAACGAATTCATGGGCATCCAGGTCGGAGGAGCCGGAATATGGTCCGAGACCCAGCACCGCTGGCTGCTCCACCCTGTATATGACTGGACGGAGAAAGACGGGGGCAAATGCGGCGACTGGGTGATCTATCCTGAAAGCGAAGGTGTGATCCCTGTATCCTATAAAGGCAAGTGGGGACTTATAGACAAGAACGGCAAACTGATAATACAGTATCTATATGACGAAATGCGCCCTTGCGTTGATGGCGTGGTAGCCGTACGCAAAGGCGCTAAATGGATGTCTATAAAATTGAAGTAGCTATTTCTTTCTAGCCACTATCATGCTAGCTCCCTTTCCGTAACCCATGCGGAATGGGAGTTTTTTAGCGCCCTGAGCGGCCCAAGCGTCCACGAGGTCCAACTGATAGGTATATTCGTCGAAGAGCTTGATAGGACGCTCATACTGACCGTAGAAAGTGAACTCCCACTGGTTCTTGTCAAAGAATCTGTAAGGAACTCCCGTATCATCCTGGACTGTAGCGCAGCTGCGATTCAGGATGATATTTCTTATCTGGGAGAAATAATCCCTGTGCATAAGATATGACGCGCTCTTTGTATAGTTCACGGTAGTCGTAGAGTCAATACCCTCGAAATACTCCTTGACCTTAGGATCGAAGGCATAGTCGGAGATATTGGTCGAGAGGAATGTGAGGACCTGCTTATGATTGCTTCCCTTCTTGAAGAAAGTGACACGGAAGCCCTCGCAGATGTCCACATCCTCGACAGAGATGATCTGCATGTCCATGCGTGCCATGAGGATAGCCATACAAGGAAGCACACCGTCAGCCTCGGCGTTAGAAAGGTCAACCGCCATATTCTTAGTCACGAAGAAACTTGAATAGAGGATATTTCTAAGCGCGAAAGAATACTTCTGATACTTCTCGGCGGTGGCGTTGGCTATATCGAGATATTTTCCGACAGGCTCAAGTCCCGCGAGGATATACTCGTCAGCGTCTGGGAAGAGTGTGTTCGGATAGATGAAGTCAGGGCCGCTGAAAGGATAGAACACTGTCTTGATCTTGGCGTTAATGTCCGCGAGGTCGTTCTGGGAGAGAGTATCCACCTTAGAGAGATTCTTCTGGCAACGGTCCCATGTAGTCTGCATGGAAGCGCTGTAGTTTTTCCATGCGGCGGTCTGGGTCTTAGCGAAGAACACACTGGACGAATCCAAAGGCATACCTGCGAACAATCTCGCGAGGTCTGTCAAAGTGTCATTAGCGACGAGAGGCTCTACCTCAGGGATGACTGTATCTATAACTTCGACACTGTCCTGAGCCTCCTGCACGGCGCCGCGGCGGTTTCCGCAGGAAGGGAGAGATACTGAGACTACGGCAAGGGCGATAATCGCCGCCGGAATCAGAATGGCTGACTTTTTCATTATTTCTTATTTAAAAATTTATTCAACAGATAGACAAGAGCTCCAAGTAAAAGAGTGCCGGCGCTCATGAGCGTCATCATCATGCACTTCTGCTCCCCTGTCACGAAGGTCTTCACATAATCGTCATGCACGAGATAGACTATAGACCATATGATAAGCAGGCAGAAAATCGCCGGAACCACAGGATATCCCCATGTCTTATACGGCCTTACGGCATCAGGGAAACGCTTACGGTGGACATACACTCCCGCCACGGTGAGAAGCGCGAACAGCGAGAGGATGACTCCCGTGTATTTTGTCACGAGAGAGAAAGAGTCCGTGATGATAAGAAGGAAACTTATCAGGAACTGGAACCAAATCGCGATGGCCGGAGTACCTCTTTTTGACTTGAATGAGAGGAAAGAGAGTATCTTGTAATCCTCTCCCATCACCTGAGAGACCCTAGGGCCGAGGAACACCATGGAACTGATGCTGGAAACAAGCATGACAGCTATAAGTATTCCCATCACGTTACCAAATCTGGTTCCGAAGATGTTCTGGGCGCAGATAAGTCCGATTTCTATTTTTCCGGTCATATCCGCCGCCGGGGTTGACAACATGAACACCGCGTTCAGAAGAATATACAGCACAGTGACAAACAAAGTGCTGATAAGAAGCGAACGAGGAAGGGTCCTATGAGGGTTATCTATCTCGTTAGCCATGTAAGCGGAGGCGTTCCAGCCGCTGTACGCGTAGTAAACCCAGATAAGGGAGATAGCGAATCCGCTGCTGAAAACATCCTTGACCGAGAATGTGGACACGGCCTCGCCTACTCCGTGATACTGTGGAATCATGATGAATCCCAGCACGATGAAAAGGATGATGACGGCAACCTTGAACCATGTGAATATGTTCTGCATGCCTCCGCCTATCTTCACATCGTAAGAGTGGACAAGAGTCACAACGGTCAGAATAGCGATGGCGAGCCACTCAGTGTTGACTCCAGGCCATACCTGGCTGACATATGAACTGAGCGCCATACACGCGAGAGCGACAGGCGCCGCGAAGCCGACAATAAGTGAAGCCCAGCCGGAAAGAAATCCCACGAAAGGATGATATATCTGGCTGAGGTAGTGGTACTCGCCTCCGGAGCGCGGCATAGCCGCTCCAAGCTCGCCGTAAACCAGGGCGCCACACAGCGCGATGATTCCGCCGAAGAGCCAAAGGAGCATGATAGATATGAAATTCGTGGTCGTCATCAACTGGAAACCAAGCGAGGTGAACACACCGGTTCCAATCATGTTGGCGATCACGAATGCCGACGAGGTCCAGAGACCGAACTTGTTTTTCTTGTCTGACATACGCTATCTGGAGCTGACAGGATAATTTACAATAGCGTCCCTTGAAGAAGGAGTGATGATCACAGGCATTCCCGGATAGACATGCTGAGCCAGAACAAGTATATTCTCGCTATTGACACGTATGCAGCCATGGGATGCGCGGTGTCCGATAGAGTACGGAGCGTTAGTTCCGTGAATCCCGATATCCGGTTTCTCCTTGAGACCGATGTATTTAGGTCCATAGCAGCCCATAGCGATAGCGCCCGTCTTTTTGTTCTTGTAAGGCCAATTTGTCGAGTTGGCTACGACTCCCACGTGGAAGAAACCCTCGGGAGTTCTCATGTCATCCTCTCCGCCCTTGTTTCCAAATGCGGCGCCGCAGGCGATAGGATAGGACATTTTCACGCTTCCGTCCACTCCGTAGAGAGTCACTGTCATGTCCTGCTTTGACACGACAAGGAAACCCGCCTCAATGTCCTTTACGACAAAACTGTCACGAACTACTGTGACTGTGTCCCTGAGAGGATCAAGATGAAGCCATCCGCCGAGTTTTTTCTTTGACGCTTCACTGCAAGATACAGCCGCGGCGCAAACCAGCGCCACGAGTACCAGATTCTTAATTTTGTTCATTATCGATTGATTCAATCAGTTTCTCAAAAATCATAGTCATAAGTTTAGCCGAGGCGTCCGCCTTCTGGACAACGTCAGCTCCGTCGTTCAGCACAGCGCAGTCATTGTCCATGTTCGCCTTATTGGTGATGACTGACATTCCGAACACCCTCAAGGAACAATGCCTTGCCACGATGACCTCCGGGACAGTTGACATGCCGACAGCGTCCGCGCCGACCTTGCTGAAAAAGCGGATCTCTGACGGGGTCTCATAACTTGGACCGCTCGTAGCGAGATACACTCCTTTACGAAGCCTCACGCCCTCCTCTTCCGCTATCTGGAAAGCTCTTTGGGTGAACTCCCTGTCATAAGGACATGTCATATCAGGGAACCTCGTGCCGAACTGGTCCATGTTAGGGCCGATAAGAGGATTTGGCATCAGGTTGATATGATCCTTGAGGACCATCAAGTCCCCTATCTCGAACTCACGGTTGATTCCGCCCGCGGCGTTGCTGACAAAAAGATATTTCACGCCCAGAAGCGCCATGACCCTCACAGGAAGAGTGACAAGATCCATGGAGTAGCCTTCATAGAAATGGAAACGGCCCTGCATGGCGACGACAGGCTTGCCCCCGAGCTTTCCGAAGATGAACACACCCTTGTGTCCAAGTACCGTCGAGACGGGAAATCCCGGAATATCCCCGTAAGGGATCACGGTCTGCTCCGTTATCTTGTCGCCAAGCCTTCCCAGTCCGCTGCCCAGGATGATGCCCACCAGAGGCCTCGCCTGCGGCACTACCCCCTTGATGTACCCTACGGCCTCATTTATTCTTGCTATACTGTCTGTCATAATCATTGAAATATTTTCATCGCCTCCCGGCCCGCCTGAAGAATCTCCCTCTCGCCACTGACCACGCGTCCCTTCATGATGAAACGTCCGTCACAGATGGCGCTGTCCACGCAATCACTATGCGCCGAATATATGTAATTCGCGAGCATTGGCGCCGGAGAAAGGAAATGACTATTATCCGTATCAATCAAAAGCATATCCGCCAAAGCCCCGGTGCGGATCTCCCCGGAATCTATGCCCATCGCCTTCGCGCCGTTTACTGTCGCGCAGCGGAATAACTCGTCCAAAGGCATAGACGACGGATCCAGGCGCCAGCCCTTCTGCAAAAGAGCGCTGGTCTTTGTCGCCTCCAACATATCCAGATTGTTCGAAGAAGCGCATCCGTCCGTACCTATGCAGACATTCGCCCCGGCGTCCCTGAGCTCATTGTAAAGGAACCTGTGGCCCGAAGAAATCTTCAGGTTCGAGTTCACGTTATGTACGCAGCTGACCTTACGCTCGCCCAGAATCCTGATATCATTCTCGCTAAGATGCAGGCAATGAGCCGCGATGACGTTATCCGAGAGCACCCCGATTCTGTCTAAGTACTCCACCGGCGACAAGCCCCCATGGGCCGCTTTACAGTCAGCGACCTCCTTCTGGGATTCAGACAGGTGGATATGGAGCTTCAATCCGTGAGCGCGGGCGAACTGGGCCGCCCAAATGAACGAATCCTCGCAGACGGTATATACAGCATGAGCCGCGACCGCGAAAGAGGCCGTAGATGGCCAACTCTTTGACTGCTCATACAAAGCCACGCAGGCTTCCTTTTGAGCAGCGGCCTTCTCAGCGTCGCCCAGGTCGAGCATGACATGGCTTATGACAGAGCGTACGCCTGAATTCACGGCGGCGCGGAGGGCGTCCTGAGGATGCCAGTACATGTCATTAAAGCAAAGAGTACCGCTCTTTATCATCTCCAGACATGCCACGGCAGTACCGTCATGGACAAAAGGACCGTCTATCTTTGACTCGAGTTCCCATATGGCGTTCAGCCATTTGTCGAGGACCATATCCTCGCCCACGCCTCGCATGAGCGTCATGGCCGCATGCGTGTGCGCGTTAAAAAAAGCGGGAACCGCCGTCTTACCGCCGCAATCGACTATCACGGGGTCGTCCGACAATAATATTTCCGGCATCACACCGTCCTTGTCGGGGCATATCACGCCAAAACGGTTCCCGTCAATCTGGATGAATGAGCGGACCCCGTCAAGCAATACATTTTTCAGTACGGTTTTTCCCACAGGCATAAAATTTCCCAAAGGTAACGAAAATTTTGCACTATTCAAGAAAACTCTTAACTTTGTACTTCGTAGGTATCATCCCTCAATAGGTTATGTTCACAGATATAAGGACAGATTTAAAGAAGCTTATCGCCGCTTACGAGAAGTCGGTCTCTGAGAATAAGAAGCTCAGAAGCCGCCTGGAGGAATGCGAGAAGAAGATGGACACCTACAAAGAGCAGATCATAGAGTTGAACAACCAGATTGACAATCTGAGCCTTAAGGCGGCTTTCACCACCCAGTCTTCGGACAACTCCGAGGCAAAGGCGAAGATCGCGAAAATGATAAAGGAGATCGACAAATGTATCTCCTTGATGGAGAGATAGTATGGACGAGCCAAGAAAAATAAATGTGACAATCGCGGGCCGCTCCTACGCTCTTAAAGCGTCATCACCCGAGAACGAGGAAATCATACGCAAGGCGGCGAAAGTCACCACCCAGAAAATAGCGGGATACCAGAAATTGTTCCCGACCAAGAGCGAGCTTGACATCCTCACCTTCGTGGCGCTTAACGAATGTATCACCAATCTGAACAAGGACAATCAGATAGGCCAGATGCAGGACCAGACAAAAGCTTTCGCGGCTGACCTGGCTGCTTATGTTGAAAATATTGAAAAAAGCCGTTAGTTACGTTGCGCTGAAAACAACACCTCTAACGTAACCGGGCCATCTCGGCAGGCAAAGACGGACCTGAGCCCCTTCCAAGGGGATTCTGCCAGGAACCAAAGGGTTCCGCTCCGGTATTCCGGAAGCAGGACACAGGATTTCTGAACCATGTACGGAGCCCAAATCTTACCCCAGAATAGTTTTCTGGCAACTAGCGGCTTTTTTTATTCATTAACGACTCTTTTGATCAGCTCATTACTGACAAGAGAGTTGTTTTTTAATATATACAAGTATGCAAGCAGTTTTATACATTCTCGCCGCTATAGTCGGCGCTATAATCGCCCTTGTCATATACATCGTCGTCCACAAAATCACCCTCAAGGGAAAGAAAGAGGAGATTCTTGAGCAAGCGAAGCAGGAGGCGGAGAACATAAAGAAAGAGAAAATCTTCCAGGCAAAGGAGAAATTCCTCCAGCTCAAGAGCGAGCACGAGCAGTACATCAACGAGAAGAACAAAGTCATCGCTGACGCTGAGAACCGCATCAAGCAGAAGGAGAACTCCCTGAATCAGCAGAACTCAGAGCTCGGAAGAAAGAATAAAGAGGTCGAGGCTATCCGCGAGAACCTCAAGAACCAGGTCGAGGTAGCGACTCGCAAGTCAGAGGAGTATGACAAGCTCCGCGGCGAGGTGATCAAACAGATCGAGGCCGTAGCCGGAATGACCGCCGCCGAGGCTCGCAACCAGCTGATGGACAACATGAAGGCCGAGGCCCGCACCCAGGCTCAGTCATATATCAATGACGTCATGGATGAGGCCCGCATGAACGCTTCCCGCGAGGCTAAGCGCATCATCATCAACACCATCCAGAGAACAGCGGCCGAGACCGCCATCGAGAACGCCGTCACAGTGTTCAACATCGAGAGCGACGAGGTCAAGGGACGTATCATCGGACGTGAGGGACGTAACATCCGCGCCCTTGAGGCGGCTACCGGAGTCGAGATCGTCGTCGATGACACACCAGACGCTATCCTTCTCTCAGCCTTCGACCCTGTCCGCAGAGAGGTCGCACGACTCGCCCTTCACCAGCTCGTGATGGACGGACGTATCCACCCTGCACGTATCGAGGAGGTCGTAGCCAAGGTCCAGAAGCAGCTTGAGGAGGAGATCCTCGAGACCGGAAAGCGCACATGTATCGACCTCGGTATCCACGGAATGCACATAGAGCTTGTCAAGCTCATCGGCCGCATGAAATACCGTTCTTCATACGGACAGAACCTTCTCCAGCACAGCCGTGAGGTCGCTAACATCAGCGCCATCCTCGCCTCTGAGCTCGGCCTCAACCCTAAGGTAGCCAAGAGAGCCGGTCTGCTCCACGATATCGGTAAGGTATCGGACGAGGACCCAGAGCTTCCACACGCTATCCTCGGTATGAAACTCGCCGAGAAGTACAAAGAGAAAGCAGACGTATGCAACGCCATCGGAGCTCACCATGAGGAGACCGAGATGACAAGCATCATCTCCCCTCTCGTCCTTGTCGGTGACGCCATCTCAGGAGCACGTCCAGGAGCACGCCGTGAGGTCATCGAGTCTTACATCAAGAGACTTAAGGATATGGAGAACATCGCCCAGAGCCACAACGGAGTCACCAAGACTTACGCTATCCAGGCTGGCCGCGAGCTTCGTGTCATCGTCGCCGCCGATCAGGTAAGCGACCAGGAGGCGGAGGTTCTCTCAAGCGATATCGCACGCAAGATCCAGGACGAGATGGTCTACCCTGGACAGGTCAAGATCACAGTCATCCGCGAGACCCGCGCAGTCGCTATCGCGAAGTAATCTTGCTTCAATACATAGAAAACGGACGCATCTTTTTCGGATGCGTCCGTTTTTTTGCGAGCTGGCTTTGTAGCCGTCGCTAGCATGCGTCAGCTGCCGCCTCCAGGGGCCCGTGGCCGGCCGCGGCCTCGTGAGCGGCTGTCACGAGCAAAGCGAGTGACTGGA
>JAKSJJ010000240.1 GCA_024398335.1 Bacteroidales bacterium
CTCCTCGCCGGAGGGGCCCTTGCAAGAGCTTTTAAAATGACCCTCTCTCCGGGATTTCGTCGCACTGCGTGCTCCGACATCCCTCCCCGCCTGCGGCGGGGCGTTGCAAAGCACAAAAAAGCAGCGTTCAAGTAAACTTGACGCTGCTTTTTCGCGCTTTGCGGAGAGAGAGGGATTCGAACCCCCGGAGCCTCTCAGCTCAACAGTTTTCAAGACTGCCGTAATCGACCACTCTACCATCTCTCCAATTTCCCGCCGGATTGCTCCGATTGGGAATGCAAAGGTAAGCAAAATCAGGGATTATGCAAACTTTTTTTGAAAAAATTTCTAGTATCTGTTCAAAGGCATGCCGTTGGTCTTCATTCTGACTTTGCGGCGGACCTCAGCGATGACTGCCTCGTACTCCTCGCGGCCTTCTTCTGTTTTGCCTGCGATGAGGTCGATATGCTTTGCGGCGTTGTCCAAGACAATGTCAATGTATTTAACTATGCTCTCCATGTCTTTCTCGACGAAGCCACGTGAGGTGATCGCAGGTGTACCGACGCGGATTCCTGAGGTCTGGAAAGCGCTGCGGCTGTCGAATGGAACCATGTTCTTGTTTACGGTGATGTCGGCCTTTACGAGCTCTTTCTCGGCGACCTTACCGCTGACTTCAGGGAATTTTGTCCTGAGGTCGATGAGCATGAGGTGGTTGTCAGTGCCTCCTGATACGACCTTGTATCCCTTAGCGACAAAGGCCTCTGCCATAGCCTTGGCGTTGCGCTGCACCTGTGTCTGATATTCTTTGTATTCTGGCTGGAGAGCCTCGTAGAATGCGACTGCCTTGGCGGCTACGCAATGCTCGAGTGGACCTCCCTGTGTGCCAGGGAATACGCTTGAGTTGAGGATCTGGGACATTTTCTTCACGACGCCCTTCGGAGTTGTGAGACCCCATGGGTTGTCAAAGTCCTTGCCCATAAGGATGATACCGCCACGTGGACCGCGGAGGGTCTTGTGAGTGGTTGAAGTCACGATGTCGGCGTATTTGACAGGGTTATCCAAAAGGCCAGCCGCGATGAGTCCGGCGGTGTGAGCCATGTCGACCATGAAGATGGCTCCGACTTTGTCAGCGATCTTGCGCATTCTGGCGTAATCCCACTCGCGGGAGTATGCTGATGCTCCTCCGATGAGAAGTTTCGGCTTGTATTCCAGGGCGCGTGCCTCCATCGCGTCGTAGTCAATCAGGCCGGTCTCCTCGTTAAGGCCATAGCTGACTGCTTTGTAAATGATTCCTGACATGTTGACAGGGGATCCGTGTGAAAGGTGTCCTCCGTGTGAGAGGTCGAGACCCATGAGAGTGTCGCCGGGCTTGAGGCAAGCCATGCATACAGCCATGTTGGCCTGTGCGCCGGAGTGTGGCTGGACGTTGGCATATTCCGCTCCGTAGATTTCTTTGAGCCTGTCGATAGCGAGCTGCTCGATCTGGTCGACAACTTCGCAGCCGCCATAGTAACGTGCGCCAGGGTAGCCTTCCGCATATTTGTTAGTGCATACGCTACCGAGGGCCTCGAGTACCTGTTTGCTTACATAGTTCTCAGAAGCGATGAGCTCAATTCCCGCGCTCTGCCTTTCTTCTTCTTTTTTGATGAGATTGAAGATTTGAAGATCCTGTTTCATTTGTGTCAGTTTAGAATATCATACAAATGTAGTAATTATTATTACCTTTGCAAGTGTAATTTGCTATATGGACAACAGAAAATTACTGAATATCGAACTCGGGAGAGTCAATGCGGAGCAATATAAGGAATTGCCCCCTTCCGGGATTGTCGTCGTGCTGGATAATATCCGCAGTGCCCATAACGTTGGCTCGGCCTTCCGAAGTTCGGACGCTTTCAAGGTGGATCAGGTGCTCCTTTGCGGAATCAGCGCTGTCCCTCCTTCCGCTGAGATTCATAAATCAGCCCTCGGAGCGGAGTTCAGCGTTCCGTGGAAACATTACGACGAGACTTTGGACGCCGTCAGGGATCTGCGTCAGCAGGGCTATATTATTATAGGTGTTGAACAGACCGTCAATAGCGTGTCTTTAGAGAAGTTCGTCCCGGAACCGGGGAAAAAGTATGCGCTGATTTTCGGCAATGAGGTCGCCGGAGTGGCCCAGGATGTGGTTGACGCCTCGGATTTTACCCTCGAGATTCCTCAGTTTGGCACCAAGCATACTCTGAATGTGTCTGTGTCCATTGGTGTAGTGTTGTGGCAGAGCAGGAAATTCTCTAATTTTAATAAATAAATTCTCTTATATGTTTAGACATTTAAAAATTGCTTTTATAATGGCCTTGTCCTTCACACTTGTGTGTTGTGACCCTATCGATCAGCCCCTCACCGGGCCTGATACGGAGACTCCTACCCCGGAGCCTGATCCAGACCCTACTCCTGACCCTGGCACGGATCCGGGAACTGATCCGACCCCAGGTACTGACCCTACTCCAGGCACCGATCCTGTCGAGCCGAAGACAGCTACCCTGAGTTTCAGCGAGTTCGGAGCGGATAATCCGGC
>JAKSJJ010000241.1 GCA_024398335.1 Bacteroidales bacterium
CCAGACCGTAATCGGCCAGGAGGTACAGACCGCTCTTAAGAAATATGGAATCAAGCCTGATATCCTTATCGGTTGTACCGGTGGCGGATCTAACCTCGGCGGGTTTGCTTCTCCATTTATCGGTGAGATCCTCCGCGGAGAGGCTGATTACAAGATCATCGCCGCTGAGCCAGCTTCATGCCCAAGCTTCACAAGAGGTAAGTTCGCATACGACTTCGCTGATACAGGACGTATCTGTCCGCTCGCGAAGATGTACACTCTTGGTAGCCAGTTCATACCTTCAGCTAACCATGCCGGCGGTCTTCGCTTCCACGGTATGAGCACCATCCTCTCTCAGCTTTATCATGACGGTCTTTTCGAGTGTCGCGCGGTTGAGCAGACTGAGGTCTTCCAGGCAGCTGTCACTTTCGCTCGCGCTGAGGGTACACTCCCTGCTCCAGAGAGCAGCCACGCTATCAAGATCGCTATCGACGAGGCTCTCAAGTGCAAGGAGACAGGCGAGGCTAAGACTATCGTCTTCAACCTCTCAGGTACAGGTTACTTCGACCTCGTTGCTTACGAGAAGTTCAATAGCGGCGTGATGACCGACATCCTCCCTACAGACGAGGACCTCGAGGCAGCCTTCGCTCACCTTCCAAAGGTTGAATAACAGAAAATCCGCATATGTGTTTATTGGCCGACCCTTCCCGGGTCGGTCATTTTTTGTAAAAAAAGCGTATTTCTCTGCAAGATTTATGTTTTGCCGGAGTATAGACTAGTATGAATGGAATTTTACTCATATGTATCGCTCTTGGAGCAGCTCTTGGAGCGACCTTGATCACTTATTTTGTGGTCAGTTCTACTAAAAACGCGTCGTTGAAGGCGCTAGAAGAAAAGTTGCTTTTCGAAAGGGAGGCTCACAAGGAGTATGTCTCGAAGGTGGAAAGCGATCACAAGACAGCGCTGGAGCGCATGGAGCAGCATCAGAAGGAGATTCTTTCCGCGACTAAGGTGGCGCTCCAGGCGGAGAACGAGAAAGCCCTGAAGGCGAGGGAAGAATCATTGAAGCAGGAGGCCGCGCAGACTATCCAGACTGTCGCCGGTCCGCTCAAGCAGCAGATCGAGAGCATGACAAAGGCTTTCGAGGAGCAGAAAGAGGCCCATGTAAGGGAGATTTCCTCCATCAAGACCCAGTTCGAGCAGACCGCGAAGGAGATAGGTACGCATACTGAGAAAATAGGCCTTCGTGCGGATAAACTAAGCGATGCTCTGCGTAATAGCAACAAGATACAAGGAAACTGGGGAGAGATGCAACTGGAGAATATCTTTGACCAGGAGGGTTTTATCATGGGAAGAGATTATGACAGGGAAAAGTATCTTCGTGACGATAAGGGGAACGTCGTCCAAAACCAGAATACAGGCAAGAAGCTGCGCCCTGATTTTATCTTCCATTTCCCGGACAATACAGATGTCATAATCGATGCCAAGGTCAATCTGAGCGCGTATGTGGATTGGCACAACGCTGAAAGTCAGCAGGAGAAGGATGATGCCTGCAAGAGAAATCTTGCCGCCCTAAATAGCCAGATAAATAAACTCTCCGAAAAAAAATACGATGAGTATTTGCGTCCGGGACGAAGGAGCATCCCCTATGTCATCATGTATGTCGGCAATTATGGGTCTCTGGCTCTTGCCAGGACCTTGGATCCGCTGATTGTAAACAGGGCCTATCGCTCTAATGTAATCATCACTACAGAGGAAACTATCATGCCTTTGCTCGCCCTTATAAGATGCTCTTGGCGGGAAGCTGAGCAGATCCGAAACCAGGAAGAGATCGTCAGGAACGCCCGCATGATGATAGATCGCGTGGCGGAACTGTGTGCGGCGCATGCGGAGGTGGGCACTGCATTGAATAAGGCTTTGGACGCTCACAGGTTATGTTCTGTCAAGCTGGCCCAGAACGGCTCCAGCATAGTCACGGCGGCCAAGAACGTCGAGCGTCTCGGAGTCAGCGCAAAGGAGGAGAAGATGAAGCATATCGACGCCGCGATAGTGCAGGCGGAGCAGGACGCTAATCTTCTGATTGAGTAAGCTTGCGCAGGACTTTTGTCTCGCCGAAAAATTTGACGGCGAACACTCGGATGACAGTGTAGGCAGGGATAGCTACAAGCATTCCTATGATTCCTCCCATACTTGCCGCCAGCAGCAGAACGATGAAAATCTCCAGAGGGTGAGCCTTGATGCTGCTTGAGTAAATAAGCGGCTGAAACACGTAGTTATCAATCAGCTGGGTGAAGATGAACACTCCCAGAAGCACGGCGAGAAAGGCCGGGAAACCGACCGCGAGTCCGAATGAGCTGGCGCAGACATACTTTATCAGCAGTGAGAGGCAGACGCCTATGACTCCACCGATAAGCGGACCCACGTATGGGACGATGTTCAGCACTCCTGTGAGGGCGGCGATACCGAGAGAATATCGGAAACCCATCCTGGCGACCAGCAGAAGCCCCAGGACGTTCAGAAGGCTTACTCCA
>JAKSJJ010000242.1 GCA_024398335.1 Bacteroidales bacterium
GCCGACGCCGAGGCCTGCGCCGCTATAGCGCTTCAAATTTTATAGAAAATATCTCTCCCATTTCGCCTCGATGTTCTTCGCTATGTTGTAAGCGAGAACGCAAGGCACGGCGTTTCCGATGATTTTGTATGAATCGCTGGAGCACAGCGACTTATGAAACTCCGTCTTTGGAAGTATGAACTGATAATCGTCCGGGAAAGTCTGGATTCTGGCGCACTCTCGCACGCTGAGACGACGCTCCCCTAATCCTGACGCGAGCTCCTTATCATGCGCTCCGCCATGCTCCTTCGCCAGACGCCTATACTCTATATTTCCATGATGCTCTGAACGGATCGTCGGTCCCACGGAATCAAGCCTTACCTCCGCCTGTCCCTGACAATGAGAGCCCATGTACTTCGCCTTCGAGTAGGCTTTCTGAGACGGATCGTCTGAAAGCTCCGGCTCCTTCAAGCCCAGGAACGCGTCCTTACATGTCACAAAAGGCATAAGATCCTTGCCATGTGTCTTCGGCGGATATGGGTCATAAGCCTCTGGGATACAATCCTTTGACAAAGCCTCTATGGCCTCTGGGCGAAGAGCTGACCTTTTGAATCCGAAGAAAATGACCCTTTCTCTGGACTGAGGCACGCCGTAGTCCGGAGCATAAAGCACTTTCGCCGGAACGACGAGATATCCTCCTCCCGCCGCCTGCGAGAAATCGTGCTCTATTATCTGCTTGACATCACTGAGGTTTGTCAAGCCCTTCACGTTCTCCGCTATGAAAAGTTTTGGCTGAGTCAAGGAGATAACCTCTCTCATCCACATGTAAAGTTTACCTCGGCTCTCCTCTGACGGCTCGTCAACGAGCTTCCCGAGATGGCTCTTCGTGGATTCGAATCCCAGCCTCTTACCTGCCACTGAGAAATCCTGACATGGAAATCCGCCAGTGACGATATCTATATCCTCCGGGAACGATGACTTCCCTTCCCTGGCCTGCTTGACAAGGTCCACGATGCTCTCCAGATGATACACACTGTCGGCGTCAGCCTTTCGCGACGAAAAGAAATTGACCCACGCCCTCTTAGCGTCCGGACGTATGTCATTCGCGAAAACTGTCTCGAACGAAGTAGGAGCGAGAGTAACCCAGCGAGCATCTCCCTCACTTACCCAATCTGGATGAATCAAAGTGTTTACTGACTTAGCAAGACATTTGAATCCTCCCTCAAATCCTAGATCCATTCCGCCACAACCGGAAAACAACGATAACAGTCTCATCTGAAAATTAACATTAGGACACAAAAATAAGCAAAAATGACGATTATTGAGTAAATTTACGCTCCGCATTTTGAATTATGAGACATTTCCTCCACTATATCGCCTTGACATTTTTCGCTTTTTCCTGCCTAAGCTGCACATGGTGGAGGACCCGCTCTGGCAAAGAAGCTCCCGAGCCAGAAGAAGTCATCGAATGCGAGGTCATCGACAGCGCGGCCCTTGAGGAAGCGTTTCTGGACAGTCTCATTTCAGGGCTTTCCACAAAAGAGAAAGTCGCCCAACTCATAATCGCTGACCTTTACCCCCAAAAGACGGACTTCACGCCAAGGGTCGACACTTTGGTCGCCAGGGACAAGATAGGAGGGCTGCTGGTAGTAGGAGATTTCAGGGACTCCGCGGAGCTCACAGACAGGATCAAAGAATTACAGGCGAAGGCGGAAATCCCGCTTCTAATCAGCGTGGACGCGGAAAGTTCAATAAGGAAAATAAGCCTCCCGGGACAATTTCCGAACGCCAGGAGCATAGGCAGAAGCGCCGCTCCCGACTCCCTCGCCTTCAAGACAGGAAGCGACATAGGAAAAATGATGAAATCGCTTGATATTCAGGCGGATTTCGCTCCTGTCGTGGACCTTGCGACAAACTATACAGACGCCGTAGGCTCGAGATCTTTCGGAAAGGATCCCGCCATAGTCGCAGCCCTCGCCGCCAGATTCATCGACGGACTTCAAAGCCAAGGACGAATCACTTGCGCGAAGCATTTTCCGGGGCATGGAGCATGCTCAAGCGACTCTCATTTCTCGCTGTCTACGATATGGAAAGATAAAGCCTGCCTTGACTCGACTGACCTCTACCCTTTCAAGAAGATAATAGAGCATGGCGTCGACATGGTCATGGTCGGGCATCTTATAGCTGCGAATGTCGACCCGAGCGGAGCGCCCGCCTCTACCTCAAAAGTCTTCATAGAGGACATACTGCGAAAAGAGCTGGGGTTCGAAGGCGTTGTCGTGACCGACGCCCTTCTGATGGAAGGCGTAACGAAGATGTACGGTAAATGGGCCGCTATCGAGGCGTACAAGGCTGGAGCGGACCTTCTTTTAGTCCCGAAGAATCCTCGAGAAGTCATCGAGAAGTTGTCCTCGATGATAGACTCCGGAGAGCTTCCTGTCGAGGACCTGGACACCCATCTAAAAAGAGTCCTTCGTCTGAAATTAAAGGCGATTTAACAAAGTTAAAAAGAACAA
>JAKSJJ010000243.1 GCA_024398335.1 Bacteroidales bacterium
TGCTTAGCGGCGAGTCTTTGTCTGAGGCAGCCCTGGCTAATGCCAAAGAACTACTTGGCGCCTGAGTTTATTCGAAACTTTCAACGTTCAGATTCTTGTCGTAGCAGACTCGGCGCATACCTTTATTAATATATCCGCCATCTTCCGCTACTTTTTGGATGTCCAGTGTGATCTGGAGCATCTTGCTTTTGTGCTCGCCCATAAACTCAGGCCAGTCTTTTCCATGCTGGGCGACAATGCTTCCGAAATACTTCATCAGGTCATAGCCCTGATAAGCGAAAGAAGAAGGCTCGGTGTGGCAAAGGGCACGGTATTTAAGGATGAATCGTCTTACTTTGTCTGAGCTGTAATCCACGTTGTTCGCTGTCGAGACGTATGTCTGGGCGTCGTGTACCATCTTCACGTCAGACAGATCCATGCTCTTGAGCTTCGATGTCGTGAGTGTCTTTACGTTATAACCCAGGCTGTTCATCCTGCTGCAGTTTCGCAGTATCTCGTTGACGAACATCTCTCTTTCTGACATCATGATCACGTAGTTCTCTCCGACGTTTTTCTTGACCATCTTTGGGGTGAAATACGAGTAGGCTGTCTTCGCGTGGGCGATGTCAAGACTGATGGCCTCGTAGCTAATCCCCGCCTCCGCGAGAAGAGATTTCAGATTGTCAACATTGGTAGATACCCCTGCCTCGCTCACGATGATCACTCTGTCTGAGTATTTTTTCTTCTTGACCTGAGCGGTGATATCTTTCAGCTGCTCACCCTTCGGTACATACATCTGGATAAGATTGCGGTGGGTCGCGGTCAGATTTTCCGGGCGAGGGTCCATAGGGGAGACCACGAAGGTGTCCTCGTGCACATTGTCGAGTACGACCTGCAGATCCTCGCGGGACACCGGACCCAGAATCACGTCGTACCTGTTGAGTTTAGTGGAGTCTTTAAGGACTTTCTGATCTTTGCAGTCAAAAACGTCAAGATTGATGTCTATGCCCGCATCCGCGAGTTCTGCCGTGGCGATAAGAACGCCGCTATAAAAATCAAGATAGTTAGGATCGGCCTTTCCTGAGCGCAGGTCGAAAGGAAGCATCAGGGCGACGGCGGCCTCCCTCACGATCGGCTCGGGCTCCTGGACGCTCTCCTCCTGGGACTGCTCTGTGGAGAATACGATAATGGAGTCTTTCACCTCGACCTCGGGAACATTCTCTTCCTGCTTGTCGCTTTCCTGCTCCTGGGACGCCTGCTGCTGTTGAGCGTTATTGTCTTCTTCCGCCTCGGGTTCCAGCTCTCCAGGGATTGTTTTCCCCTTTATAGATTTATTTTTGCTGTTTACCGGGATGCGGATAATAGAATTTTTCTTCAGTCCGGTTTCCCTGAGCTGAATGGCCTCGTTGGCGTCATAGATCTCGTCGATGCTTACCTGATAGGTCTTGCTGATGGAGTACAATGTCTGTCTTTCCAGCACGACATGAGAATAATAAAGCTTGCCGTCAACCTTGACAGTCTCCTTTGAAATCGTGACGGGCGTAGGTACGTATGCCTGACCATACGACAAACGCATGGACAGCACCAGGACGACGAAAATAAGTATGAGTCTATTTCTCATAGGAAGGTAAGCTGTTTATGAAGTCGTGGAGTTTTCTCGAGAAGTTCGCCCATGACAGACGGATTTTCTCTGAGCGTATGTTCTCCACGCATGATTCTCTAAGTGATGGGTCGGCGAAGAAGCGCAGTATCTCCTTGGCTACGCTCTGGGCGCTGACCTCTTTGCAGACAAGTCCCGTGCCACGGTTGCCGATAGTCTCTTTCAAGCCTCCCACGTCGGTGACGACCATAGGGACTTCGAAGTGGTACGCGATGGAGCTGATTCCGCTCTGGGTCGCGCTTCTGTAAGGGAGAACAGCCAAGTCTGAGACGCTGAAATAGTCCGCTACCTGGGAGTCCTTGATGTATTTCAGGAACAAATGGACGCGCTCTTTACATCCGGAGGCGTCGATAATGTCCTGATATGTCTTGAATGAGCCGTAAGGCTCGCCCGCGATTACCAGCTGGTAGTCGTCAGGAAGGGACTTGAACGCCTCAAGGAGTATGTCCAATCCTTTATAGTGGCGTATCAGCCCGAAGAACAGTATTGTTTTCTTTCCGTGCTCCAACCCGAGGGCTTGCTCTGTGGCATAACGGTCCTTCTTCGCCCCGAAATGGGTGTACAGGGGGTGCTGGATGACGGTGTATGCGGCGTCGGGTTTGAGCTCCAGCAGATCTTTTGACACCGCGTCACACAAGGTGATGCTTCCGTGGCTTCCGCTGAGGAAGTATTTTGTAAGAGGAGCATCGAAGAAATGCCTCTCGTGAGGGATGACATTGTCAAGAATGGAGATGACCTTGCAGTGCTTTTTCATCCTTCTTGTGATGAAGCCCAGCGAAGGGGCGAACCAGGACATCCAATAC
>JAKSJJ010000244.1 GCA_024398335.1 Bacteroidales bacterium
TGTGTAAAACGCTCCCATAGGGATACGGCTGTACACGCCCGGAATCTTATTTAGACCGTCGATCAAAAAATTCCTGCGCTCCAGATACTCCTCATACGTGTTCTGCAGATACTCCTTCTGCACATCCAGGCTGGCCTCCGCCACGATCTGGCCGATCAGAGGAGGGCTTAGTCGCGCCTGGCAGAATTTCATGACCGCCTCACGCACCTTTTTGTTCTTGGTACAAAGCGCTCCGATACGGATACCGCATTCGCTGTATCGCTTGCTCACGGAGTCGAAAAGGACGACATTCTCCTCGATACCGTCAAGGTGGAAGGCGCTGATATAAGGCATGCCTGTATAGATGAACTCCCTGTAAACCTCGTCACTGAAAAGATAGAGATTATGCTTTTTGACGATGTCGCGGAGCTGATTCATCTCCCTTCTAGTGTAAAGGTATCCTGTCGGGTTGTTAGGGTTACAGATGAGGATGGCCTTAGTGCGAGGGGTGATCTGCTCCTCGAAAGCTTCGACCGAAGGCAGGCGGAAACCGTTCTCAATGGAAGTCTTCACGCTTTTGATGACAGCGCCGACAGAGATGGCGAAGGCCATGTAGTTGGCGTAGAACGGGTCAGTCACGATAATCTCGTCACCAGGGCTGAGGCACGCCAGGAAGGCGAAAAGCACCGCCTCCGAGCCACCGCAGGTCACGATGATGTCATCAGGGCTGAGGAAAATTCCGAACTCAGCATAGTACTTGACCATTTTAGTGCGAAGGCTGAGATAGCCCTGCGAAGGACTATACTCAAGAATATCCCTGTCCACATGGGCGAGGGCGTCAAGGGCGCACTGAGGCGTCTTGATGTCCGGCTGACCGATATTCAGGTGATATACATGCACGCCGTTTCTCTTCGCGGCGTCAGCGAGCGGCGCGAGCTTGCGTATAGGCGAGCTCGGCATATTCAGCGCTCTTTGAGAAATATCCATAGTATCAGATTTTAACAACGCTTCCGACCGCCAATTCAACTGTCGCGGTGCCGAGAATGCCCACATCGACGGTCACATGTCTCTTACCGAGAACCTCGACAAGCACACATTCCAGACCAGCGAGAGGGCCGTCGAGTATGCGGACCTTGTCTCCGGCAGCCATAGGGCGGCTCTCGATAGTGACGTCAGCCTCGCTATGACAAACCATCATCTTGAAGGCGTCCATCTGGTAATCGGGCACTACGACAGGTGTATAAGCGCCTTTCTGCACCATGAACGCATATATATATGGTATATCCTCGAGCAGCTTGACCCTCCGGGATGGTGTGGTCTTTACAAAAATCATCCTCGGAATCACCAGACGGTCGACCCATTTCATGCGGTCGCTCCATTTTCGGCGGACCCTCTGCAGGGGCAGGAAATGCTCGACCCCCAAGCGCTCAAGCGCCTGGGCCGCCTTCTTTTCCTGGCATGACTTGACATAAGCCACGAACCAGCATACTTGCTCCGCCATAAAATAGTGTTTGATTATTGTGCGAAGATAATAAAAAAAGGGAAGACTTTGACGTCCTCCCTAAAAATCACCCGCCGAAGCGGGCACTTCCGAATAGTTTTTCTGGTAAGTCAATATACTTCTTGTACACTTAGTAATCAAAATACCGGATGCAAAGTTACTTGCTCCGGCATTATCATGAAATAGGGAATTTCCCCTATAAACGAAAAAAGAGACCTTTTGAAGGTCTCTTCTTCTTGGTGCTCCCTTAGGGATTCGAACCCTAGACACCCTGATTAAGAGTCAGGTGCTCTACCAACTGAGCTAAGGAAGCAGGTAGTGATCCGTTTGGGGCTCGAACCCAAGACCCCAGCATTAAAAGTGCTGTGCTCTACCAACTGAGCTAACGAATCAATCCGTAAATCCCAGTGATCAACATTCGTCTCTCAAACGGGATTGCAAAGGTACTCCTTATTTTGAAAAATGCAAAACTTTTTAACATTTTTTTGAAAAATTCGTAATATCGCGGAGCAAAAACAAAACGACCAGCCTATGACCCTAATCGACACTCTCGCCATAGTCGCTCCCCTGCTGCTTTCTCAGCCGGCCAATGACCCCGTACAATTCCGCGGTATCCAGAGAGAAAGCGTCCTAGGCATACGCTACGAGATCACAATCGCCGACCAGAGCACCAGCGGCAGACTACAGGATATAGATGACCTATACGAAAACGCTCCAGGAATCTTCACATTCCGAGGCGGCATGCAGCGTCGCGCGGAATTCGAAGGACAGGTCAAAGGGCGTCCAAGCGACATCTCCAGGGTCTGGACATTCCGTACGGAGTACGACTCCAGGGAGACAGCCACAGGCACATGGGGCGGAGGATCGGGCTGGACAGGACAACCCCTTCACGTCAAATGGCCGAGCGAGTCAGTAGAAAGATTCAAGAAGGAATCTCCCGCTCTTACAAAAAACTTCAC
>JAKSJJ010000245.1 GCA_024398335.1 Bacteroidales bacterium
TATCGCTCGGGGAGCCCCGTGCTTCTCCAGCAGTTGCTGCGCTTCCTCTACCCTTTCAGGGAGAAGATCGCAGAGAGCGACGACAGTGGCGCCGTCAAGGTAGGTGAATCGCTCCACGGCGTCCGGTCCTCTCATGCCCAGTCCTATGAATCCGACGCGGACGTTCTCTATAGGATCGCAGGCGAAGCCAAGCATCGACTGCTGGTCAGCGGGGCGCTCCGGAGTCTTATAGACAATCTGTCCTTTCTTTACTACATACCCGTACGGGTCCGCCGCGCAAGAGCATAGCGCCAAGGCGACGAAAAGTGAACTGATTTTTGAACGGAAAGATATCATAAACTAGTCGAAAAGCTGATTTAAGACGGCGGCGAGGCGATATCCGGCGCGCAGGACCTGATCCTTGCATATATCAGTGATCTGCTGCTGCTCCGCTGGCGTGAGGCGATGCTCCGGAGGCATAATCTGGAAGACTACGCCCGATCTTGTAGCGATGTCCTTGCCCCAGTCACGAACGCTTCCCTTCTGAACCTCTTTCATATATTTAAGGTCCGCCTCTGTAGGATATGGACGAAGAAGTGGATCGGCATAATATGCCATATCAGTCATTCCTCCAGGGAATTTAGCCCCGAGAAGGTCGCCGTCGAGGAAGGTGTGCACCTTTGGTATCTTGGCGCCTTTAGCCGTGTATGCTATGAATTTACCATGCTTATGATCCCTTTTATCCTTATATGTGATGTGGGCGGGACAATGGATGTCTCCGACAAGGTGGATAAGGTTCTTCATGCAATCAAGGCGTATGCTGTCGTCGAGGTCCTTATAGTTGCCTAGTTTCTCCATGCTGTCCTCAATGACCCATATAGCGTCTTTGTAAGGAGTCACGGTAGGTTTCAGTTTCTTGTCGACAGCGAAGCAGTGAGGCTTGGCCAGAAGGGTGTCCTTTCCGTTAATATTCGCAGTCAGAAGTTCGACTCCCCTGAAATCATCGACCCATGAGGCGTAGTATGCCAAGGACTCTCCATGGAGTATTTCCTTGACTGTCGCATAGGCTTTTGGGGTCAGGTGTTGCTCGGCGATATATGCTATCGCGGCATGGTTGCGGCGTCCCCATGCTCCGCAAGGAAGGGTCATGGCTGCCGCGAGAAGGATTAGAAAAATCTTTTTCATCGTGTTATTATTTGTGATTATTTCTTGTTCATTGTGTTGAACCTGTAGGCGAAGGTGAAGAGCAGGTAACGGCCGAAGTTCTTGGTCCAGCTATTGGTCACATAGTCCGCGGTCATGCGGGTCGAGAAGCCGGTGTTGCGATTGAAGATGTCGTTGGCCGTGAAGGCTATGGTGTATTCGTTCTTAGGGCCGAATTTGGCACCCAGGGTGGCGTTAAGGATATTGTCGTTGATTCCGCTGTACTTGACCATCTGCGTGAAGACTTTGTCGTAATTGGCGCCGATGTACATGTGCTTGAAGATATTGTTGACTTCGACTGAAGCGGAGATTCTCTCGTTGAAATAATCGTTCCTGAAACCCTGGGTGTTGTCACTGTGGGTATATGCGGCGGTGAATCCGACATTAAAGCGGACAATCTTTGAGAAATTGCTCCTCAAGCCGATTCGGACATTAGGGCTGACGTTGTTGGTGCGCACAAGCTCTGTTCCGACAAATGAAGGGCTGGAGTCAAAACTCAGACCGGCGGAAAGAGTAAGGTTGCAGGCTATCTTTGAAAGGACTGTCTGGCTGAGGAAACTGAATCTTCCCTCATACCCTTCCTTGACATTCTCGTATGTCGTCAGGGTCGACTGCGCGGGCATGGTGTAGTCATACTGAGAAAGATAGGTCTCTTTGGAGTAATATGTCCTTTTATAGACGATTGGGTTCTGGTGGATAGAGAAGTTAAGCGAGAACATGATAGTGTTCAACTTGTCAAGAGAGCCCTGACCTCTTCCGCTAGTGCTTTTACCGCTCTCCCTGGCGGCTTTTCGCTCCATTATGTGTTCCATCATAACACTTTCCATGCTTTTGTTTTCCATGCCGCTTCTGGATTTACCGACGACAGTGCTGTAAGACAAATCAAAACTGTAGAATATGGTTTGTTTCAGGTTCGGGTTACCGACGCTGACGTTATACAGATTTGTGTTGTCAAGACGCGGGCTGAGCTGCTCCAGGGCTGGAGTCGAGTTATAAGACTCGAAATAGAAGGCCCATTTGTTGATCATCTTGTTATTGATAAATGACAGCGAAAAGCGAGGGGCCCAGAAGGAGCGGTTTATGATGTCAGAGACGGGATATGCGTCATTGCGGTTGGCGGCTGTTCTTATCACGCCTCCCGTAAGAGAAAGATTCGCGTCCAAGACTTTTATATAGTTCGTGTAGCCAAGCGACAGAGAATGGCGATTGTTGTCATACGTCAGGTTCCTTGTATTGACCGGGTCCACGACAGGAG
>JAKSJJ010000246.1 GCA_024398335.1 Bacteroidales bacterium
GGTCCATAGGGGAGGTCAGTCCGAATGACGCGAAGGTGATGATCACGAATCCGAGTGCGGCTACGAGCATACCGAGGGCGATCTTCTTAGGTGCAGAAGGCTCTTTGCCTTTTGCTGCCAGAGCGCTGAAGATAGCCATCGAGATAGGCGTGAGGGCTACGACGAAGAACGGATTGAACTGCTGGAAGTCAGAAGGCTGGGCGAGAACTGGGTTAGGCATGAAGGCGAAAAGAAGACCTGCGCCTGCCCAGAGGGCTACTGTAGCGAGGGCTGAACCTATCTTGCCGTTCTTGGTCTCTGACTGGAATGCTCCGAAGAGGGTATATACAGAGGCGGCGATAAGAGCGAGGCTCCAGATGTTGAAGCCTATTCTCATAGGGCCTGTGACTGTAAGGTTAGTGTATTTCTTGGCGAAGAATGTGAGGGCTGAGCCGTTCTGGTGGAATGCCATCCAGAAGAAGATAACTACGGCGAACACGAGGAAGAGAGCCACGAGGCGGTCCTTGGTCTGCTTAGGAGTGAGTTCCTCGACAGGGGCGGCAGATTTTTTAGCCTGGGCTGCGGTGACGTCAGCGTGCTTGAACCAGCTGCGGCATGCATAGTAAATGACCACTGAGAGACTCAGTGAGACGCAGGCGACAGCGAAGCAGAGTCCGTATGCGCCTGAGAGAGCGTCGAGATAAGCCGGATCCTGACAAGCGGCGTCATATACGAAACCGCTCTTGGCGAGGGTGACCTCGGTGATTTTCTTTGCCATGGCAGGGGCGAACATTGCGCCGATGTTGATCGCCATGTAGAAGAGGCTGAAGGCTGAGTCTCTCTTGTCTGAGTATTTAGGGTCATCGTAGAGATTTCCTACGAGTACCTGGAGATTACCTTTGAAAAGTCCTGTTCCGAGGGCCACGAGGGCGAGACCTCCGAACATGATGAGTTTCGCGGCGAGTCCGTTGCCTGCTGGCAGGGCGAGTCCGAGATATCCGAGGAACATCACGGCGATACCGACTGTCACGCAACGTCCATATCCGATCTTATCGGCTACGATACCGCCGACAAGCGGCATGAAATAGACTCCTGCGAGGAAAATAGCGTAAACTTGTCCGGCGGCGGCTTCATCCCATCCGAATCTTGCCTGCATGAGCAGGGCGAGGATGGCCAGCATGGTGTAGTAACCGAAGCGCTCACCGGTGTTGGCTAGGGCGAGGGCGAAAAGGCCCTTAGGTTGATTTTTGAACATAGTATTGAGTTATATTATTTGGTCTAGGTTATGGGTTGTTGACATTTCACCGATTCATGTCTCGGGCATGTTTCTTTGCAAAGATAGGAAAATCTTCGGATAAAATATGTGTATTCGCCTCAAACGCGCGCGTTTTGGTCAGCGGCGAGGGCGCGGGCTTAAGGTCTGAGACGGAAGGACTCCTCTTCGAAAATCTCTGTGACGTCGCGACTACGGCAGGCGCCCAACCTCATGCTGGTGGGCCTCCGCTGCGCTTCGTCCCCCCGTCATCCGTCCTCAGCTGGGCTGAGTCCGCCTGACGGTACCCATTCATGAGGCCATGGGCGGCCACAGCCCCCAGCACGAGGCTGGGCGCCTGCCTCCCTTCGCCTCATTAGGCCCCGGCATGTCTGAAAATCCCCTAAGGTGTCCCAGGATTGGAAAAAAATTCATAATTTTGTAGTTCAGTACGGTATTATGGACAAATTTTGGGCTGGAATATTAGGGATATTCATGCGGACGGCGGGCTGCTTGCCGCTTCGCTGGCATTATATGTGGGCGGATGTGATCGCATGGTTCATGAAAAAGGTGCTCCATTACAGGCAGGATGTGATCTATACTAATCTCGCACGTTCATTTCCGTGGAAGCCTTACTGGGAACTGAAGTGGATAGCGGACGCATATTATCGTCATATGGGCGAGATGATAGCCGAGACGATATGGTTCGCCGGATGCCGCTCACAAAAAAGGCTGCGTAAGAGCCGTATCGTGGAGGTGGCTAATCCTCAATTGCTCATGGACGCATACGAACAGTCCTCTTCTGTCATGGTCCTTTACACCCATTGCGGCAACTGGGAGCTTCTCGGAGGAATACGCTCTTACGGACCGGAAGGCTGGATAGACAACAATCATTTCTTCGTAGCGTATAAAGCTCTCAAGAACAAGGTCTGGGACAGATTCCTATATGAGAACAGACGCTCTCCAGAGCCTGGATTCAAAGGCCAGGTCGAGGCTTCAGGCCTGCTCAGGGCTATTTTGAGCCGTCGCGGAGAGAAAAATCTGTTCTTTATTAATAACGACCAGTATCCATATCAGGCCAAATGTGAGATAGGAACATTCATGAACCAGGATACCGTGGGCATGTCGGCGGCCGCCGCTGTCGCCTGCAAGATGGGTATGAAGGTCCTTTATATGAGGATGGTCA
>JAKSJJ010000247.1 GCA_024398335.1 Bacteroidales bacterium
GTCATGAGGGCATCTAACCGTGACCGTGTCGAGGATATGGCCACCCGTTTCCCTGATAAGGCTCAGTTCATCGCCGGCAAGAAGTCATGGAGTATTCCTGTGGATATCGCGCTTCCTTGCGCGTTCCAGAACGAGCTTTCTGAGGACGACGCCAAGGAACTTGTCGCTAACGGTTGCTGGTGCTGCTGCGAGGTCAGCAACATGGGCTGTCAGCCAGGCGCTATCCATTATTTCCAGAATAACGATGTCCTTTTCGCTCCAGGCAAGGCTGTCAACGCCGGAGGAGTGGCTACGTCTGGTCTTGAGATGACCCAGAACGCTTCTCATATCAGCTGGACCGCTGAAGAGGTGGACGCTAAGCTTCATCAGATCATGCAGAGCATCCATGAGCAGTGCGTCAAGTTCGGCACCCGCCCTGACGGCAGCGTGGACTATGTCAAGGGAGCGAATATCGCCGGCTTCATGAAAGTCGCTCAGGCAATGCTCGAGCAAGGAATCATTTAATTAAATATGGAATACAGTCAGATTATACAGGAACGTCACAGCGTACGCCATTTCCAGGATAAGGAGGTGGAAAGAGAGCTGGTTGACCGTATTGTCCAGGAGGCGATGACGGCCCCTTCGAGCAAGAATAGCAAGAGCTCGGCTTTCATGATAATCGAGGATGCGGACACTCTTGAGGCTCTTTCTCAGATGCGTACTTTCGGCTCAGCCCTTATCAAGGGGGCGAAGGCCGCTGTCGTAGTGCTTGGCGACGAGTCAAAGACTGATCTTTGGAGGGAGAATTGCGCGATCAGCGCTACTTTCCTTCAGTTAAGCGCGGTCAACGCGGGGCTCGGTAGCTGCTGGGTGCATGTCAATGGACGTGTCAGAAGCGCTGACGGCAGCGTCCCAGGCCAGGCTGAGGATTATGTGAGGGAGCTTCTCGGCATCAAGGAGGGGATGAGAGTGCTTTGCGTAATAGCGCTTGGCTATGAACAAATACGATAGCCTTTATTGATTGTATCTCAATTTTTTGTAAATTTGCGCCGCTTTTTTCGAAAAGCGGCTTTTTTGATATTTATTAACAACAAAATAATGGCTAACTTTAAATTCAGCGTCAAGAAGTGTGTGCTTTTGCCACTCTTGCTCGTGCTTTCAGCATTTCTGTTCTTCATGCCTACCCAGTGGTTCGGCATCGAGGAGCTCACTCTCGTACAGCAGAGAACCATAGCCCTGTTCGTTTTCGCGGCAGGCATGTGGATCCTTGAGGCGGTCCCTGCATGGGCTACTTCCATCATCACCATGGTGCTCCTTATCTTCACCGTCTCAAACGGAGCTTTCAGCTTCCTCGCTAACGGTGAGAACGTAGGTACACTTGTAAGTTACAAGGACTTCATGGCTCAGTTCGCGAGCCCTACCATCATGCTCTTCATGGGCGGATTCGTACTCGCCATCGCGGCTACCAAGGTGGGCTTGGACGTCGTCCTCGCCAAGGTGCTTCTCAAACCTTTCGGAACTAATCCTAAGGCTGTCCTCCTGGGTATCCTCCTGGTTGTGGCCGTCTTCTCTATGTTCATGAGCAACACCGCTACCGCCGCCATGATGCTCGCTTTCCTCGCCCCTGTGCTCAAGAGCCTTCCCGCAGACGGAAAGGGTAAGATCGGTCTCGCCCTCGCGATTCCTATCGGAGCCAACATTGGTGGTATCGGAACCCCTATCGGAACCCCTCCTAACGTCATCGCCCTGGGTTATCTTAAAGAGAACCTCGGTATCGAGGTAGGTTTCGGCGAGTGGTGCGTCAGAATGGTCCCTTACGTTCTCGTGATGCTTCTTATCGCATGGGCATGTCTGCTTCTTTTCTTCCCTTTCAAGGCTAAGGAAATCAAGCTCGAGATCAACTCTGACAAGAAAAAGGATTCCAAGTTCTGGATTGTCGCTGCTACTTTTGTAGTGACTATCGCCCTGTGGCTCATCCCTGAGAGAATCACCAACCTCAACTCTAACGAGGTCGCTCTCATTCCTTTCGCTGTATTTGTCGCTACAGGCGTCTTCTCTAAGAAGGATTTCGCGGAGATCAACTGGGACGTTCTCTGGATGGTCGCCGGCGGTCTCGCCCTCGGAACAGCTCTTATGAAGACAGGCCTCGCCAAGGTCCTTGTGGATACTATCCCATTCAGCTCAATGCCAGCTCTTGTAGTTATCCTCGTATCCGGAATCGTAGGTTACGCTATCGCTAACTTCCTTTCACACACATCAGCGGCGAACCTTCTTCTCCCTATCCTCGCTACCGTAGCGGCGGCTGTGGATCTCAGTGCTTTCGGAGGCTCGGCAGCCCTTCTTATCGGTCTTGCTATCTCTACTTCAGTAGCTATGATTCTTCCTATCAGTACTCCTCCTAACGCCATCGCTTCTTCTACAGGTCTTGTCGAGA
>JAKSJJ010000248.1 GCA_024398335.1 Bacteroidales bacterium
GCCTCCGGGAGCGGGTGCTATGCGGCTTTTCTTGCCCTTGCAGTAAAGTACGGATCCCGCTATGTAGCAGCCCACGGAAAGGCCGACGCAGGTGATGCCTGAGATAGATAGAGCGCTCGGCAGCGGCCCGCCCTCTCCCATGCACAATAGCCCTGAGGTGTAAAGGGCCACGCCGCTTGCGGTAAGAGCTCCGCCGGTGATAAGAAGAGCCTGGCCCGCTTTATATTGAGACTCCGCTTTTTCATTGAATGCGCCGGGGCTAAGATGGACTTCGCTCATGACATATGAGACTCCCGCCTTCGTCGTATCGACCGAAGGAAGTATCTGGGCTCCCGCGGACATCGAGGCAAGGAGGCACACCAAAGCGGCTAAAAATATGATCCTTTTCACCTCGAGAATAATTCAACACTCAGGCCAGGGAAACGTCGGAGCTGCTCAAGATATCGCTCCACGAAGCCTTCTTCGCCGTCAAAGACAAACTCGTCCTCACGTTCTCCCTTGAAATAGAAATGGATCATCACAGGAGCGGGCACCGGATGGATGATGACATGGTCAACCTCGCTCATATCATAAAGTTTGAGGCTCCAGGCTATGCCCTTGTCAAAGTAGAGAAACATAAAACCGGTCACGGACTCAATACCCTTATCGCACGACGCCTTCCAAGGCTCGGTGGCAAGCACCTTTTCAAGGGACCAAGGTCCAAAGCACTCATCCGGCATGCCATACACATCCAGGACGCTCGCCTTGAACTCCTTCCAATCCTCGACGCGCTCCATACTCACGTCTGGAGTGACAGACGGACTTCCAGGCCTCCGTGTGAGCGCTTGAGTGACCATGTCGTTGATCTGGGCCTGACGCTTGTTCCTCTGATGCCTGGTGTATAACGTCGCAGCTATACCCACGATAATAAATGTAATAACGCCTCCTGTTGTCATGTCCTTTCTATTAAAGTCGCTTATGCTCTCCAAAGATAGCAAAAACACCGGACTTTAGCACACAGGACTTAATTCAGCTACGTCGGCGAGACCGCACATCTGAAAAAATGTGCGAATCGCCCTGATTTACACATTTTATGCATTCCGCAGACACAAAAATGTGCATTTAAGGCGATTTCACACATTTTTCTTAGGAAAGAGAAGGTTCACGCTGTCTATCGATATCTTCAAGAGTCGAGAAACTTGCTTATTTGTAGCGTTGTAATCATAATGGAGCACCTTGGCAAGATCTATCTTTTGATCTTTTGAGATAGTAGTCAGTGAGAGCTGGCCATATTTCTTAGCGCTAATCGAGACTGCGACAGAGTACAGTTCATCGTCGTTGTAAAAGAGGGTTTCGCCTATTGTCTTTGCTACATCTTTGGCCGACTCCACATCTCGGGATACCTTATAAAAGTAATGAGAGCAGGAGCGGAAAAATGACTCCCCTTCTTCTATATGGCAGAAACTCGCCGGCGACACATACCCGTCCAGGACAATCACCCTAGCCTCATTTGCTAAGCGGTTACTATTGAACAGTTCTCGTTTAAGTGCATACGTGGCCTTAGATCCGCATGATTTAAAAAGCTCCTTCGCATCAGGACTGAAAAAATATCTATTCGCACCCCATGGATAAGAAAACGGAGAATAAATCTGGTTGACTACAAATCCGTTTCGATTGATATACGCGATGACATTTCGGAGGTTCTCAAGATTGCCGATAGGAAGAACCCTGAAATCAAGTGTTCTGATGGAATCCTCCGACCCCCTAAGCAGCCTATGAGCCGCCAGTTTTATCTTAAGCAAATGCAGAAAGAGTTTGATTCTCGCTTCCTCTCCACATATAGCGAAATGGAGGTGATTGCTCATAATCTCAAACGTGAATATCTTCAGATCAGCGAATAGGAAGGCGACGAATGCGACGATATTCATCCCTGCTTTGTATTCATCCTCATTGTGAAAAATCACAGGATGGTCTTCCAGCGAGCAAACATGGAAACAATTGCCAGCTTCAACGAAACGGGCCAGGCACGTCCTCTCCTGCCCCACGAAATCTTTCTTCTCCATACCGTACCTTGTAAAACCCTGATTAACGACGGGCTTCAAGGACAAATGTACGGAATTCTATTTGACACTGCTCTCGAATAGAAGTACTTTCATTAAAAAATGTGCGAATAGCCCTGATTTACACATTTTATGCATTCCGCGGACACTAAAATGTGCAAAAACGAGGTTTTTACACACTTTTCCATCGATACGCAAGCGGGGAGACGTTTACTGGGGTCCAGCCAATGGGGTCGGACTGTTTGGGAGTGGCGGAGGGCGTGCTCATTCCCGCTGGTGTGGTGGGGAGTAAGCACGGTCGGGCGAGGATAGGTGTTGAGTGTCAGGTGGTTATGGTCGTGGGCGTGCTCACTCCCGTCGGCGTGG
>JAKSJJ010000249.1 GCA_024398335.1 Bacteroidales bacterium
ACCGTAGTTTGACGGGTTCTGCATTATCCTGAAGATCCCTTCAAGTCCGATTGAGCAAGCCCACGCAGGTGCTCTTTTGACTTTCTCGCCTTTGACATCGAATGCTCCGCCAATGCCGTAACATACGCCTGCTTCGAGTTCATGCTTATGGTTCATGATGAAGCTTTCTTTCATCGGCGTAGGCAGACCGATGAACAGATAATCAGGGGCGAGAGAGCGTATCTGGCTGACTATGTCAGCTTCCTGCTCGGCGTTGAAAAATCCGTTTCTGAAGCCGGCTATCGTAAGACCAGGATACTGCTTACGGATGTTCTGGGCCATTTTCTCGACAACATGCTGCTCGGCTCCGAGAAGATAAATGCTTTGATGTCTTTTGTCAGCTTCCTGGAGCATCATCTCGAATACATCGGGAGTAGCGCACCTTTCGGGAGCGTCGTGTCCAAGATAACGTAATGATTTAAGAACAAGCATGTTGTCTATGTTAACAATGTCGGAGTCCAAGATGGCCTGCCTTAGAAGATCTATTCTCTGGGCATCGACTACGGTCTCGGGATTAGCCCCGGTAAGGTGTATTCCCTTTCGACCTTTGGAGAGCTCCCCCTGCACGAAGTCCACAATCTGCCGCTTACTGAGCAGGTTGAACTTTATGTTCCAGATGCTTATTTCTTTTAAATCTCTCATATTGTCTGCCATATATCATGCAATCCCTCGGCGATTTTGTCGAGCTTATATCTTTCAACGACTCTTTTCCTTGCGTTCTTACCGCATTCCTTGGCAAGCGCTTTATCGTTCAGGAAGCTTTCAAGGGCCTGCTTGAGGGCGTTCTCATCTTTCGCGGGGATCACTTTGCCGAAAGATTCGCCGTCCTGCTCCTCGAGCATCTGAGGAATCGCTCCGACAGAGCTCGCGACAATCGCGCATGAGCAAGCCATGCTTTCTAGAATCACGTTAGGAAAGCCTTCTGTATAGGTCGGAAGAGCGAAAATCTCGCAGCGCAGCATCTGCTCCAGGGTCTTCTCGTATGGAATCTGTCCCATGATCTCGAGCCTTCCCGCGGATTCTCCCGCCTCGAGAAGCAGCTCTTCTTTCATCTGAGGACTTATCGCTCCGACCATGCGGAGTTTTACCCCGGGGATAAGCTTACATGCCCTGACAAGCTCCCTTACGCCCTTTGTCGGGATGCAATGGCCCGCGAAAAGCACCAGACCTTCCTCCCTTTCGACGTGTATATTATCCACGATGTCAAGCACTTTGTCTGATAGAGGGTTCGCCAGTATGCTGACGTTCTTTATGCCCTCATGAAGAAGACAGTCGTATGAAGCCTTGTCCATGACTACGGACATGTCGGATTCTTTCACGAGCCTTCTTAGCAGCTTCCACTCCCAGTTTTTCGCCTTCGCTAACTCAGGTATTCTTCCGAAGTGGAAATGGACGCAGGTCTTCACTCCTTTCCTATGAGCCCTCCTTACAAGGATGAGGTCCTTGATTAAAAGAGTTGACGCCGGCGTGCAGATGTGTACGACCTGTCCGTCGAAGTCCTTGATCCTTCCGCTCGCCATTCGGGTCAGACGGCTATAGTCCTTTATCGCTGAGACTATCTTTCTGACAGGGTTGTCTATCATTTGCCCCGTCACTGTTCTTGAAAAATCGCAAAGCTCCACCTGAAGCCCTTCCTTGCGGGATAGAGCGTCCAGGATATGGCTTGTCCAGACGGCGATGCCTCCGACAATTCCTTCCTTTGGCGAGATTAAAAGGACTTTCATTTCTCGAAACGCTTCTTAATGAGTTTCGCTGGCACGCCTGCGATCACGCTGTAAGGCTCAAAGCTTTTTGTGACGACGGCTCCCGCGGCGACGACGCTTCCTCTGCCTATTGTGACGCCTTTGAGGATAGTCACGTTGGCTCCGCACCATACGTCGTCCTCGATGACAACTGGCGCGTCATTCTGGGGAAGTTTGTCCTCGTCAGTGATGTCTGCCATATAGACCCCCTCAAGGTCGGTGCGGTGGTCTCCTGTAATAATCGTAGGATGAGGACCGAAGATGACCTTTTTGCCAATGGTTAGGGGAGCCTTCGTGCAATAGATGACGCTTCCCGCGGGGATGGAGGTGCCATCACCCACGCTGAGGTTCTCTATGCCTTTGATGTCGCTTGAGCAGGGACGTATGTTAACGCCCTTGCCGCAGCTTTTCATGCTTCTTTTCCATATAGGCGCCCATATCATGTCCCATATACGGGAAGGGGCCAAAGATATTTTAAGCAAAAGTGAACTCATATTAAAGATCCTGATATTCAGGTATTTTCTTGTATTTCTCCTTGTGGGTCAAAAGCCACATCAACTCCCTCGCGGCGAGCCAGAGCCTCCAATATTTGATCTTGTCCATAAAGAAGCT
>JAKSJJ010000025.1 GCA_024398335.1 Bacteroidales bacterium
ATGAGCCTATCAGCCGCTCAAGCGCTTCCGCTAAGGAGTATGCTGTAGCCTCGGTTATCCCGTTCGCTGCTCAGGCCGGGGAGAGTGTGTCTATCAAGGCTTATTGTCATAACAGTGTCGTTGAGGCTGAGCCAGTCTCGCTTGCTGAACGTGCTTTCCTCGCCGGTCATTCAACTCCGGTCAAGATACGCCCGGCCTCTGTTGTCCCTCTTTACAGGCTTCATTTCGTTCTTGCCGGGTCTAATCTCGGAGAACTTCCGCTTAAGATAACCCTTTCGGCTCCTTCCGGATGTGTTTTTGAGAATGGCTCCAATGTTTACGAGTACGAGCAGGGTGATGAGATACAGATCGGGCAGGAGATGGAATTCGTATATGAGGATGAGGCTCAGTACAGGGCTTTCTCAGGAAAGAATGTTGTTGTCACGTATGAGTCTAAAAACGCCATCGTATCTCAAACTGTAACGATGCCGTCGATGACTCAGGGGCTCTCCGCATCTGTCGGCTTGACTGTACCTTACCTTCTTTTCCAGGATTTCAGCTCCGTGGGATCATACTCCTCAAATGACGCCTATACCGGTGGTTTCAACTCCGCTTCCAAGGGCGGTGTCGAATTCCTTCCTGGCTGGAACGGAGCTCGCTTCGGCGCCCAGGCTGGAACCAGTGTGAGATTGTCCTCTAGACGTGAGACTGCGGCTGACTATCCTTCACGTATAGACACTGAGCCTCTGTCATGTATCAAGGCGGGCCATTCCGTCACTGTGAAGATCGTGTACAATTACGGAGGAGACCGCAGGGAAGGAGGTATTGGCAGCACCCCTAAATGTAATCAGTATATCTACATAGGTAAAACCACAAAACAGGGTACTATCGCCAGCGGCGGAAGTGTTTATTCATCAAGCGTCGTTGACTGGGTTACTGGAGGTAAGGTTGACCTGAGTTCTATAGATGGTACGTTTGAGACATATTTCACTATGGACCGCACAGGTGATTCCTATGATTCAACCCCGGCCGAGCATACTGATTATGTATCTAATGTAGATAAGACCACACGAGTGACTTTCCTCAGTGTCCCTACTCATGCGTCAGGAACGACTAACGGTAACTATTGGACTTATCTTGACAACATCAGAATATCAATTGATAATTAATCAACAAAATATTATTAACGAGTAAAATTCTAAACCAGAAAAAAATGAAGTTTTGCAAAATCGCTTTGTGTGCACTTCTTTGCATGGCTGGAATGTCATGCAGTAAGGAAGTCCGTGACGACAACTCTTCAGCGAAGGGAACAGTCACGTTCGCGGTCTCTGGTGACGACAATGTAAACGTCGTTACCAAGAGCCAGGTGTCAGACTTCACCACGCTGCCTGCTTCAGGCGCTTTCACAATCACAGTGAAGGACCAGAGCGGCAACCAAGTGTGGTCAGGACTTGTATCTGAGTGGGATTCCGAGACTCAGCTCGCCGAAGGATCTTATTCAGTGGATGCTCAGTATGGAGCAGAAGGCATTGAGGGCTTTGATAAGCCTTATTTCGCTGGAAGCGCTAACTTCACAATTAACGGTGGCCAGATTACTACCGTCAAGGTCCCTGTCGAGTTGCGCAACAGCATCGTGAAGATCACTGTGTCGGATATGTTCAAGAAGTACTATCCGCAGTATGCCTTCACAGTCGCTACTGGTTCAGGTGCCACTATCGAGTTTCCTTCAACAGAGACCCGCGCGGCATTTGTGGACGCTTATAAGTTCACCGCTTCAGGCGTTTTCACCAGCCAGGCTGGCAATAACCAGACTTTCAGCAAGGAGTATGTCTCTCTTGAGGCTAAGACCTGCTACACTCTCGCGTTCGATATCAATACTGTCGGCGGAGTAACTATCACAATCACTTTCAATGACACCGTGGAGACTATCAATGTCCCTACTGTTGACCTTAACGACTAAGGAGGAAATGAATATGAAAAAGACACTTTTGATCGCTACTGCCGTTCTGGCAATGTTTGTTTCCTGCAAGAAGTCAGGTCCTATCGTCTCAAAAGGAGAGGGTTTCCTTTCTTTCGAGGGACTTGTTCTTTCAAAGGACGATATGGTTGAGACTAAAGCTGTTTCAGCCGCGAGCGGAAACTACTCTATCATCGTGCTTGACGCTGACGAGAATGAGGTCACAAGGACTAATTACGCTGCTGTAAAGGCCGCTGATAATAAACTTTCACTGCCTGCCGGTGATTATACTCTCGTTGCCCGTTCAACTGAGGATGAGGCTCCTATGGCCGCTTTTGAGCAGCCTGTATATGGCGTTTCGAAGTCATTCTCTATCGCTGCTGGCGAGGTCACTTCTATCGGAAGCCTCACTTGTACTCTCGTACAGGTAAAGGTCACTGTTGATTACAGCGACGAGTTCAAGGCTATGGTGACAGGCGACTGCAAGGCTTCTGTCGAGGTTACTTCAGGTTATCCACTTGAGTATGATATGCCACTTGTAGGCGGCATCCCTAGCCCTGATAAGAGCGCTGGTTATTTCGCTGTCAAGGAAGGCACATCTACAATGGTTGTCACCTTCTCAGGTAATGTAGAAGGCAAGAGCGTAAAGCAGACTAAGGCTTTCACAGGCATCGCCGCTAAGCAGTGGCGCCAGGTCAAGTTCGTCAAGAAGTACGACGCTCAGGGTAACGCCACCTTCGAGATCGTTATCAACGACATGGTCGATGACGAGACTCTTAATAATATGATCGCCGGAAACGAGAATATCATAGGTGATGATCCTGACCGTCCAGCAGGTGACGGTGGAATCCTCATGGAGTTCGACTACGAGAATGGTTGTGACCCTGAGTTCACAGACTTCACAAACCTTGTATTCCCTTCATGCGATCCTAAGGGCGCTCCTACCATCTCCCTCAAGCTCAAAGCTACCGTTCCTAACGGCATCAAGAAGTTCACAGTCAAGATCGAGTCTACTAATGATGTGTTCATCTCAGCTGTGGCTGCCGCTGTCGTTCCTAACTCAAAGGGTGAGTATGTCCTTGACCTTATCAATCCTACAGAGGATAACGAGATCATCTTCCAGGTTGTTCCGTTCCCTCATGGCTCAGACCTCGCCGGTCTTACCAATGTCGCGTTTGATTTGAGCAACGCTCAGGTCGCTCTCTACTCTGTCCCTTACGTCGGTGACCATAACTTCGAGATGACTATTACAGATATGAAGGGTTGCAGCAAGACTATTCCTGTAGTAATGATTGTCAGATAACGATATGGAGGATTGAAACATGAAAAAGATTTTCTCATTCGTATTGGGTGCGATGTGCGCATCAATGGCAGTCGTATCCTGCAACAAAGATATCAAGGTGAGCGAGCCTAAGGGCGAAGGTTCTCTTTGCCTGGGCGTCAATATGGACGCTGTCGCTACAAAGGCCGCTATGAGCTCAGATGAGCTTCTCGCTAACGCTTCTGTAAGAATCTATATGGCGGATTTCAGCGGTATGGTACGTCAGTACAAGTACAGCGAGGCTCCTGCGGTAGTATATCTTCCAGAAGATTCATATAGAGTTGACGTGATCGCCGGTGAGGCAGCTAAGGAGAATCCAGCGCTCGCTTCATGGGAGCAGAAGAGCTACAAGGGCTCAAGCCCGTTCACTATCACCGCGGGTTCTACTACTAACGTGACCGTTACTGCGACAGTTAATAACGCTGTGTCAAAAATCGCTTTTGACGGTTCTATCGCTGAGAACTTCAACTCAGGTTATACCTTCGAGATCGGTACATCTGATGAGGCGAAACTCGTATATGACAGCTCGAAGTCAGAGGCGGAGGGTTACTTCATCGTTAACGCCGCTGATGAGCCTTCTTTCAACTGGACTTTCTCCGGTATTCTCTCAAAGGACGGAAGCCAGTTCACTAAATCTGGTGTCATCCCTGAGATCGAGGCTGGTAAGCTCTATGCCATGACTCTTACTTACGTAGTGAAGGACGGTGAGCTCGCGTTCGAACTCCTGGTTGATTACGCTACCGATATCATCGACGACTCAATCGTATTCGAGCCTGTATCAACAGGTCTTTCCGCTTCAAGCGCGTTCGAGATCTGGGCAGGTCACGCTACAATCCACGCTGATGTGGACGCTGGCGAGTATCCAGATCCTACCGCGGTCAAGTTCGCATACAGCGCTGACGGCGTCAACTGGACTACAATCGACTCAGAGTGCACATCAGAGGGTGTATATCAGGGCGTTATGACTGGCCTTACTCCTTCGACTGAGTACACTTATAAGCTCGTCATCGCAGGTGAGGATGTAGGCGAGAGCCGTACTCTTACCACAGAGGCTGCTCCTGCTATTCCTAACGGAAGCTTCGAGTACGCAAGCCTCGTTTCTGGCGCAAGCTACTACAAGTTCTATGACCCTAACTGCGGTGTCGCTGAAGGCGCAAGCAAGTTCTGGGGCTCAGGAAACGGTGAGGGCTCAGAAGGAATCAAGGGATCCGGTAGCATGGGTATGGTTATCACCTATGTCGATACTGCTGAGAAAGCCGTCGGAAACCAGTCCGTAAGGGCTCAGTCAGGTTCTATCCTCGGTATGCTTGCCGCTGGTAACCTCTTCGCTGGTGACTTCATGGGTCTTGTAGGAACATCAGGCGGTATCGTCAACTTCGGTCGTCCTTGGACTTCACGTCCTACCGCGATGAGACTCTGGGTCAAGTATTCAGCAAGCAAGATCAACATCATCTCCGACAAACCGGATGGAGTTGAGATCACCAATGACCAGTACGATAGAGCCCAGCTCAAGGTCGCTCTCGGAACTTGGGATTATAAGAAATACGGCGGAAGCAAGACTTCTCCAGTCTCTGTCAATACTACCAAGAAATCTACATTTGTCGATTTCTATACCGATCCTTCAACTATCGCCAACGGTGAGCTCATCATCTTCGGTGACGGTCAGCAGATCCTTAACGGTACTGAGACTTCAACCGTGGAGAATAACACTTGGAGACAGGTGACTATTCCGCTTAACTACCACACTACAACCGAGTATCCTACTCACGTGGTTATCTCATTCGCTTCAAGTATGTTCGGTGACTACTTCACCGGTAGCGATGACGCTAAACTCTGGGTGGACGGTGTAGAATTCCTCTACGAATAATCAGAATTATGAGAAAACTTCTGGTCATTATCATAGTCGCTGTCCTGGGCACGCTGAGTGCCCGGGGACAGCACTATGACCGTGGCTACGACAATTCGGCCTCGGGAGCGTTCGTCAAGAAAGGCTCGTGGATGCTCGGAGGTAATGCCATGTATTCCCAACATTCCAATAAGGACTTCAGTTTCCTGCTTGTTGAGGACATCAATACTACGGGATACCATGTGAGCGCCAGCCCGGTATTCTGTTATATGATAGCCGACAACATGGGACTGGGGCTTAGAGCCTCTTATAAAAGAGGTACTCTCGGCGTGGATTCGGCTCAGCTCTCAGCGATGGATGTCACATTGTCAGTGGACGACTATTTCACACTGAGCCAGGAGTATTCTGTCGCCGGAGTATTCAGGGGATACATTCCTCTTGGCAACTCCAAGCGTTTCTCCATGTTCGCTGAAATGCAGCTCGGCGGCTCTCTGGGACAGTCTAAGATAACAAATAAGACTGCTACCGGAGTCAAGGGTACATGGGAGCAAAGCTACAAAGTCATGCTTGGCCTCAATCCTGGCGTGACCGCGTTCCTGACTAACCATCTGGCCCTCGAGCTTAATGTCGGTGTCATGGGTATCAGCTATTCGTGGATGGACCAGAAGCATAATCAAGTCTATTCCGGAAGCCGTGACTCTACGAGCGCGAGCTTCATGGTCAATTTCCTTTCAATAGGCCTCGGCCTCGCTTATTACTTGTAGAACTATGGGAAGATTTGAATCAATTTTGTCAGTTCTTCTCGCGGTCCTGCTTGTATCGCCGGTGGCCGCTGGGGCGAAAGAGAAGAAGCAGCGTCCTACAATTGTCATGGGACGGGAAATAACAAAGGATTCCACGAAGATGGGCCGACAGCTGAAGTCTTATGTCATTATCCCTAAGAAGGAATGGCAGGTAGGCGTGCAGGTGGCTTATGCGGATATTTCAAGCAATAACAGCGAGTACATGCTCCTGCTTGACGGAATAAACGCCAACGGCTCTATCTTCAGGATCACTCCTATTGTAAGTTTCGCTGTCAAGGATAATCAGGCGCTGGGTCTGCGTTTTCAGTACACGGCCGCTAACGCTACTGTGGATAAGGGAACTCTTGACCTGCTGGGAAATCTGAGCTTTGACGTGAACGGTGTAAGGCTTAAGTCCAGGACGATGGGCGGACAGGTTTATTATCGTAATTATGTCGGACTTGACCGCAGAGGACGTGTAGGATTCTTCTGGGATACGATTCTCGGATATTCCCGTACCAAGAATCAGTTCCAGATAGGGGATCCTAATGACGCATATTCTCTCAATAAGAGATTGTCTTTGAGTTTCGCTCCAGGTGTCGTGTATTTCCCTATGAATAACGTCTCTGCACACGTTTCAGTGGGAGTCGGTAATGTCTCTTACAATAATGTGTCGGTGTTTGATCATGGTGAGAAGACGGGGGCCAGGAATTTCTGGAAGGCCCAGCTCAAGCTCAGTTTGCTTGACGTCAATCTCGGTATAACAATCCATTTATAGAGGAGGCCCAGGTATGAAGAAGATTTTCATTGTTTTGCCTTGCCTTATGGCTTTGGCCTCTTGTATAAAGAACGATGTCCCGTATCCTACTGTCGTCCCTCATATTCTTTCGGTCGAGGTAGACGGTGCTAAGAAGGTAGACATCGATATGGACAAACGTAGCGTCGACATTCTTCTTGATGAGGTCGTAGACTTGAAAAAGGTCCGTATATCAAAAGCGGAGATCGACGAGAAGATGACCAAGCTCTCATCGGACATTATCGGCGTACACGATCTCAGGAAGGCGAAGGAATTCACGCTCAGCACTTATCAGGATTACAAATGGGTGTTTACCGCTTCAAGACCTATCGAGAGATATTTCACTATCGCTGGTCAGATCGGAAGCACTGTGATAGATGAGGCGAACCATAGGGCGATCGCATACGTTGACAGTTCTACCGTAAGACTTGACATGAATGTCACCAGCCTTAAATTGGGACCTCGTGATGTCACTACATACTCTAAATCACGTTCGGAACTCCGGGACTTTTCTCAGGAGGTCGAAGTCGAGGTTAATTACTTCGGAGAGAAAGAACTTTGGAAATTGTATGTGGACTTCACCGACGTCAATGTACGCATGGATAAGATAAATCCTTGGACAAAGGAGGTCATGCTTGACGCTACGGGAGTAGCCGGTAAGGTGAACGGATTCCGCATCAGGAAGAAGGGAACCCAGCAGTGGAAGGACATCAAGGATTCTGATATCTCTACAAGCGGTGGAGCGTTCTCTGCTCATATATATGAATTGGACCCAGAGACGACTTATGAGGTCCTCGCGTTCAGCGGTAAGGATGAGACTGACGTTTACGAGTTCACGACAGATCCTGCTCGTCAGTTGCCTAACCACAGCTTTGAGACTGTAAGTAAGGTCACTGGCCAGGAGTATTATAAGTGGTTTGACCCTACTTCTGCTGATCCAGAGTGCCGCCAGATCTGGTGGGCGTCCGGAAACGGAGAGGGCCCAGACGGACTTAAGGGAACGGCTTCGCTTGGAATCGTGCTTACTGCTCCGGATTCTGACGCCGCTGACGGAAGTCTTTCCGCCCGTGCCCAGTCAAGTCAGCTCGCTGGAGTCCTCGCCTGCGGAAACCTGTTCACTGGTCAGTTCACGCAGATTATCGGATCTACCGCCGGTGCTGTGCACTATGGACGTCCTTGGAACACTCGTCCAAAGGCATTGAGACTCTCTTATAAGTATAAGGGCGGACTTGTGGACTGCGTGGATGACTATCCTCCAGATGATGTTGTCAAGAAGGGTGATAAGGATAGATTCCAGATATTCGTCGGAGTCGGAGACTGGGATTACAGGACATATGGCGGAGATGCGAATTCCCCTGTACGAGTAAGTACGGCGAAGAATGAGCGACATACTCTCTTCACCCCTGCCTCACCTGGTATTATTGCCTGCGCGAATATGGTGTCAAGTCAGGATGTGGATAATTGGACTGAGGTCGTACTTCCGCTTGAGTACCGCTCATATGATAGGCTCCCGACCCATATAATTATCATCTGCGCTGTAAATTACCGTGGTGACTATATGACGGGATGTTCTTCAGCGAAGCTTTGGCTCGATAACTTCAGACTCGAGTATTAAGTTTAGTAAAAAATGTAAAAGTAAAGGTGGTCAGATTCTGACCACCTTTTGTATGCTACGGATGATTCTCAATTGAGATATCACCTTGTCCAGTTCCATGTTTGACGGCACTGAGATTTTCATCATTATCTCATGTGTGCCGCTTCTGTCATTGTCGCTGACATTGAAGGAGCGAATAGAGCACCGGAATTGTCCTACTGTCGTCATTATCTCATTGATGACTGAAGGCTCCTGGTAAGACACTATCTTCAGCGTCGTCTGGAAACTGCTGGTGGACTCCTTGTTGCTCCAGCGGACTTTCTGTATCCTGTACGGGTACATCTCAAAAAGTCTGGCGGCGTTAGGGCAGGAGATGCGGTGGATCTTTACGCCTTCCTTGATTGTCACGAATCCGAACACGTCGTCGCCGAAAACAGGATTGCAGCAACGTGACATCTTGTACTCGAGGTTCTTGACGTTCTTGGCGTCTATGACAAGGATATCGTCAGAACTCTTGCCGGTGCCTGTCCACTGTGTCTTCTCCTTGCTCTGGTCCGCCTCCTGATGGGTCAGGTTAGCCTGCTCATAGATCCAGTCCTTTACTTCGCTCACGTCAAGAAGCCCGTCGCCGATGGCCGCATAGAAAGCGTTCGTGGTCTTGTATTGACGCTTTTTCAGGAACTCCGCGAGAAGGTCGTCAGTTAGTTCCATTTTCCAGTTCTTCAGGCGCCTTTCAAGCAATTCTTTGCCGTCAGCGGCCTTTTGGAACTCAGCCTCTTTGAGCTTCTGACGTATCTTTGTCCTCGCTTTTGATGAGACCGTGAAATTGAGCCAGTCGGCTGATGGTTTCTGGTTCTTTCCACTTGTGATCTCGACGTAGTCTCCAGTCTTTAGACGCTCCCTGATAGGTACCGCCTTGCCGTTGATTTTTCCTCCTACGCATTTGATACCCAAGTTTGTATGTATCTCGAATGCGAAGTCCAGGACAGTGGCCCCTGCAGGAAGTTTCCTTAACTCTCCGCTAGGGGTGAATACGAAAATCTCGTTCTTTGGAGGTATAGGAAGATCATCGTCGCCTTCAGAGTCGCTAGGGGAGAGCGGGTCGTTTTTCCCGTGTTCCAGAGAGTATCTCACCGCGCTCAGCCAGCTGTCGAGAGCACCTTCTCTCTTAATGCCTTTATATGCCCAATGGGCGGCGAGTCCGCTTTCGGCGTTCTCGTCCATGCGCTTAGTGCGTATCTGGACCTCCAGAGGCGCTCCGTTCTCGTTCTTTACCGTTATGTGAAGAGATTCGTATCCGTTAGGTTTAGGAGCGGAAATCCAGTCTCTAAGCCTTTTGGTGTCTTGCTCGTATTCCTCTGTCACATAAGAGAATACCTTCCAGCAGAGAGCGTGTTCGAACTCTCGTCCCTCAAGCAGCTCGCCATTGTCTCCGACTAGTGGAGAACACTCGTCGCAATCGATGATGAAGCGCATGGCGAACACGTCGAACACCCCGTCGAATCCGACCTGCTGCTTCTGCATTTTACGCCAGATGGAGTAAGCCGTCTTTGTGCGGGCCTTGACCTTATAAGCGATTCCTGCCTGCGTGAGTTTTTCCTTGAGAGGCTCGATGAACTGCTCGGTAAGTTTCTGACGGTCAGGTTCTGTGGCTTTCAGACGGTTGGTTATCGCCCTGTACTGCTCCGGCTCCGCGAATCTGAAGTAGATGTCTTCCATCTCGCTCTTCATGTTGTAAAGACCGAGCTGGTGGGCGAGCGGGATGTAGAGCATCAATGTTTCCAAGACCTTCCTCTCCCTTGAGGATTTCGGGAATATCTCAAGCGAACGCATGACCTCAAGGCGGTCGGCGAGCTTGAGGACTACCACTCTAGGGTCGGTCGAGTAGGAGATGATCAGTTTCTTGTAGTTCTCCGCCTCGAGTCTTGTGTCCTTGGGCTTGATCGTCGCTATCTTGTCAAGGCCGTCAACCATATTGAGTATGTCCTTCCCGAATACTCCTGAAGGTATCTTGACGTCGGTTCCTCCTTCCGCCCCGTTGAACCTGGTGGCCTCGTGCAGATATACGGCGGCTATGCACTCCGGCGGGAGGCCTATCTCCTCGGCGGCTATCTTAGCGACGCCTTCCGCATGCTCGATGAAAGGATGATTATTTCCTCTCACACGCCCTTGTAACGCCTCGGCCGCGAAGTCGTGCGCTATCTGGTCAATTGTCCTGTTGTCTTCTATTCTTTCCATACTTTCAGATATTCTTGGAGTGCCCACATTTCGTCTCTATATCGAGCGGCTGCCGTAAAGTCAAGCTCCGCGGCTGCCTTCTGCATATTCTTCTTTGTGCTCTGTAATGTCTTTTCCACCTGCTCTCGGGTCATGGACCTGATGACAGGATCCTGCAATACGGCTGCCAGATCCGCTTTGACGTGTCCGTGCTCGAAGGCGGAGTTGTCCTCCCTCTTGGAGTCGTGTCCCAGACCTACAGAAACCGTGCCCTTGCCAAGCTCGCTCGGGTCCGGAATGTATGTAGGGTCGTCGTAAGAGTTCCTGGCGCTGACCTTTCCTGATACCGTGTTCTCAAGACGAGGGTTCCTAGGCTTGGAGTATTGGTCGAAAGCATTGTCCTGACGCACGCTCACCTGGGTCGGTGTTATGCCATGCAACTTATTGTATTCCATCTGCTTGGCACGTCGCCGGTCTGTCTCGTAGATGGTCTCTTTCATCGACTGTGTTATTGTGTCCGCATACATGATGACAAGACCGTTCACATTTCGGGCGGCTCGTCCCGCGGTCTGGGTCAGAGAGCGCGTGCTTCGCAGAAATCCTTCCTTGTCGGCATCCAGGATCGCTACCAGTGAGACAGTAGGAATATCGAGTCCTTCCCTGAGGAGGTTCACTCCGATAAGGACGTCAAAAAGTCCGTTTTTGAAGTCATTTATGATCTCAACTCTCTCCAATGTGTCAACGTCCGAATGGATGTAACGGCAGCGGATGCCCATTCTGGAGAAATAGCTGTCCAATTCCTCGGCCATCCTCTTGGTCAGCGTCGTGACAAGGACTCTTTCGTCTCTTTCGGCACGTACTTGGATTTCCTCCATGAGGTCATCGACCTGGTTCTTCACGGGTCTTACCTGGATAGGGGGATCAAGCAGTCCTGTAGGACGCACAACTTGCTCTATCACAAGACCTTGGGATTCCTCCAACTCGTACTCCGCAGGGGTAGCGCTGACATAGACCTTCTGTCCGCTAATAGCCTGGAACTCATCAAATTTCAAAGGCCTGTTATCCGCCGCGGCGGGTAGGCGGAATCCATAATCGACTAGCACGCTTTTGCGCGAATGGTCGCCGCCGTACATGGCTCTTATCTGAGGGATTGTGACGTGGCTTTCGTCGATGAATGTTATGTAATCGTCAGGGAAATAATCAAGGAGGCAGAAAGGTCTCATTCCCTCGCTTCGGCCGTCAAAATATCGGGAATAGTTCTCGATTCCAGGACAGTAGCCCATCTCTTTGATCATTTCGATGTCGTAGGTTACTCTCTGACGCAATCTCTTGGCCTCCAGGAATTTACCTACTTCTTCCAGGAATTGGCATCTCTCCTCGAGATCGTCTTGAATCTGGCTTATGGCGGCGGCGCTCCGCTCCTTTGTCGTGACGAAGTTTCCCGCCGGGTAGATGCTGACCTGGGAGAGTTCGTCGATGAACGCTCCGCTGACCGGATCTATGATGCTGATACGCTCGACTTCGTCCCCGAAGAACTCGAATCTTACGGCGTTCTCGCCATAGCCGATGCATACGTCAAGAGTGTCTCCGCGGAGTCGGAAAGTGCCTCTTTTGAAGTCGGTCTCCGTGCGGTTATATAGGGCGTCGACTAGCTGGTACATCAGCCTTGTCAAACTCAGCTGCTCACCTTTTTGAACAGTGATAGTCTGGGCATGGAAGTCGGCAGGGTTGCCTATGCCGTAAAGACATGACACACTGGATATTACAACGACGTCTCGACGCCCGGAAAGAAGGGCGGACGCGGCGCTTAGGCGCAGTTTCTCGATCTCGTCATTGATGCTGAGGTCCTTCTCGATATAGGTGTCCGTCGAAGGCAGGTAGGCCTCCGGCTGATAGTAGTCATAGTATGACACGTAGTATTCGACGGCGTTGTCGGGGAAGAATGACTTGAACTCGTTGTAGAGCTGCGCCGCCAGTGTCTTATTATGGCTCAGGATCAAAGCCGGGCGCTGAAGTCTCTCGATGACATTCGCCATGGTGAACGTCTTACCGGAACCGGTGACTCCCAGGAGGGTGACAGCGTCGACTCCTTGCTCGAGAGCCTTGCTTATGCCGTCGATCGCCGAGGGCTGATCGCCTGCCGGTTTGTATTTTGATGAGATTCTGAATTTCATAGCCTGGACTTTCCATTCGCGAAGATAAGCAAGATTTCCGTATTATAGGGCAGAAATACTTTGCTTAATATTTAAAAAATATTATCTTTGCCGTGATATTCCGCAGACTAGGAAATTAACGAACAATTATAATTCAAAAACAATGGTTTATTCAAACGAAGTGCAGCACATGTGCTGTGTCAAGAAGGGTCCAAATCATGGTCCCGCACCTATTCCTGAAGAGGGAAAATGGGTGAAATCAAAAGAAATCTCCGATGTTTCCGGCTTCACTCACGGAATCGGTTGGTGCGCTCCTCAGCAGGGTGCGTGCAAACTCAGCCTTAACGTAAAGGAAGGCGTGATCGTAGAGGCTCTCGTCGAGACTATCGGTTGCTCAGGTATGACTCACTCCGCCGCTATGGCATCTGAGATCCTTCCTGGCAAGACTATCCTTGAGGCTCTTAACACTGACCTCGTGTGTGACGCTATCAACACAGCTATGCGTGAACTCTTCCTCCAGATCGTTTACGGACGTACTCAGTCAGCCTTCTCAGAGGGCGGTCTCGTAGTCGGCGCAGGTCTTGAGGACCTCGGTAAGGGACTTCGCAGCCAGGTAGGTACCCTTTACGGTACTCTCGCCAAAGGTCCTCGCTACCTTGAGCTCGCAGAGGGTTACATCAAGACTCTCGCTCTTGACGAGAACGATGAGATCTGCGGATATGAGTTCGTACATCTCGGCAAGTTCATGGACGCTGTCAAGAAGGGCGTAGACGCTAATGAGGCTCTCAAGCAGGTGACTGGCACATACGGCCGTTTCTCAAAAGAGGCCGGCGCTGTCAAATATATTGACCCACGTAAAGAATAAGGAGGAAACGATATGATTAGAGAAGTAAAATTCGAAAGCCAGGACCGCAGAATGGCGCAGGTCCTCGCTGCTCTTAACGAGAACGGTATCGCTTCCATCGAGGAGGCAAATCAGATTTGCGAGCAGTATGGTCTCGATCCTTACAAGACTTGTGAGGAGACTCAGCCAATATGCTTCGAGAATGCTAAGTGGGCATATGTCTGCGGTTCAGCTATCGCTATCAAAAAAGGCGTGAAGTCAGCAGCTGAGGCTGCCGAGGCTATCGGTATCGGCCTCCAGAGCTTCTGCATCCCTGGTTCAGTGGCAGACGACCGCAAGGTAGGTCTCGGTCACGGTAATCTCGCCGCTATGCTCCTCCGCGAGGAGACCAAGTGCTTCGCTTTCCTCGCAGGTCACGAGTCATTCGCTGCCGCTGAGGGAGCTATCAAGATCGCCGCTAAGGCTGACAAGGTTCGTAAGGAGCCTCTCCGCTGTATCCTTAACGGTCTCGGAAAGGATGCCGCTCAGATCATCAGCCGTATCAACGGTTTCACATATGTGCAGACTGAGTTCGACTATTTCACTGGCGAGCTTAAGGTTGTCCGTGAGATCGCTTACAGCAATGGTCCTCGCGCTAAGGTACGCTGCTATGGCGCTGATGATGTACGTGAGGGTGTCGCTATCATGTGGAAAGAGGGTGTCGATGTATCTATCACAGGTAACTCTACCAACCCTACCCGTTTCCAGCATCCTGTAGCAGGTACATACAAGAAAGAGCGCGTGCTCGCAGGCAAGCCATATTTCTCAGTAGCTTCAGGTGGTGGTACAGGCCGTAC
>JAKSJJ010000250.1 GCA_024398335.1 Bacteroidales bacterium
GTTGTGAAAATCTTGTAAAGAAATATGGTGTCAGGACAGTCGTCAAGGGCGTGTCCATGGAGGTAGAGCAGGGCGAGATCGTAGGATTCCTCGGCCCTAACGGAGCGGGAAAGACGACTAGCTTCTATATGATGACCGGTCTTGTCGTCCCGAATGCCGGTAAGGTGTTCCTTGACGATGAGGATATCACGTCTCTGCCAATGTACAAAAGGGCGCAGAAGGGAGTGGGATATCTTGCCCAGGAGGCGTCTGTGTTCCGTAAACTTTCTGTGGAGGACAATATCATGTCCGTCATGCAGATGTCCAATTACACCAAGGCGGAGCGTAAGGAGAGGCTCGAGTCGCTGATTGACGAGTTCAACCTCAGCAAGGTGCGCAAGAGTCTGGGTATCCAGCTTTCCGGAGGTGAGAGGCGCCGTTGCGAGATCGCCCGTGCGCTGGCTATCGACCCTAAGTTCATTCTTCTTGACGAGCCTTTCGCCGGCGTCGACCCTATCGCGGTGCAGGACATCCAGTACATCATCGCCAAGCTTAAATACAAGAATATCGGCGTCATCATCACCGACCATAACGTAGGTGAGACCCTCGCTATCATCGACAGGGCCTATCTGCTTTATGAGGGAAATATCCTCCAGACCGGTACTCCTGAGAGCCTTGCGGCCGATGAGGACGTGAGGACTAAGTATCTGGGATCCAACTTCGTGCTCAAACGCTCAGACGCGTTCGAGAAACTCGAGAAAGAACTCGCTCAGGGTAAATAACTAATAAACGTATGCTTTGACGTCGTCAGCGGTGATGCTCTTGCCGCTGAGGATGAGAAGTCGCTCGACGACATTGCGGAGCTCTCGGATGTTACCAGTCCAGCTCTTGTCAATGAGCAGTTTCATGGCGTCTTTTTCCACTTCGCGGCGAGGCATTCCTGTCTCTGAGCATATCTGGTCGATGAAATATTCCACCAGAAGAGGGATGTCCTCTTTCCTCTGGTCCAGCGAAGGCACTTTTATCACGATGACGCTGAGGCGGTGGTAGAGGTCCTCCCTGAAATTGCCCTTGGCTATCTCCTCCTTGAGGTCCTTGTTAGTCGCCGCCAGTACCCTGACGTTGACTTCTATGTCCTTGTCGCTTCCCACGCGGGAGAGCTTCTTTTCCTGCAGCACGCGCAGAACCTTGGCCTGCGCCGCTAGGGACATGTCTCCGATCTCGTCCAGGAAGAGTGTTCCGCCATCGGCCTGCTCGAATTTACCTTTGTGCTGCTTGACGGCTGATGTGAATGATCCTTTCTCATGACCGAAGAGCTCGCTTTCGATAAGCTCTGAAGGGATGGCCGCGCAGTTGAGCTCCACATAAGGCAGAGACGAGCGCTGGCTTTTCTGGTGGAGGCTGCGGGCCACGAGCTCCTTTCCTGTACCGTTGTCTCCTATGATGAGAACTCTCGCGTCGGTAGGGGCCACCTTGTCTATCATCTCCTTTACCATGCGGATAGGCTCGGACTCTCCGACCATCTGCTGGCCATAGACTTTCTTTTTCAGGATACGGGTCTCGTTCAGAAGGGTCGCCTTGTCGGTGGCGTTCTTTATGGTGATGAGGATGCGGTTCAGATCGAGCGGCTTCTGGATGAAATCGAACGCTCCTTTCTTGATACATCCCACGGCGGTCTCGATGTCTCCGTGGCCTGAAATCATGACGACAGAGGAGTCTATACCCTCTTTTACGAACGCGTCCAGGACCTCGATGCCGTCCATGGCGGGCATCTTGATGTCGCAGAAGACTATCGAATAATGCTCCTTGAGCGCCATCTGGAGACCTTCCGCTCCGTCCTGCGCCACGTCAACATCGTAGCCTTCGTCTGCCAATATCTCTTTAAGGGAGTTGCGTATCGCTCTTTCGTCGTCAATGATGAGTATCTTCATAATTGTATCTTTCGCTTTGTGCAAATATCGTCATTTTTTTATAATTTTGTCTTCTTAACATTGACGAATGAATACACCGAAGATAATCATAGCCATTGACGGCTTCTCCTCAACAGGCAAGAGCTCCTTCGCGAAGCTTATCGCCGCCCGCCTGGGATTCGTGTATCTGGATTCCGGGGCTTTGTACAGGGGAGTGACCCTTTTCGCGATAGAGAACGGTCTCATTGACGAAAATAATAATATTGACCTTGACGCCCTCGCGAAGGGCCTACAGGCGCTGAAGCTTCATTTCGCCAGCGTGGAGGGCAAGTCTTGCCTTTTCAGCGGGGAGCGTAACGTGGAGGCGGACATCCGCACCTTGGCGGTCTCCTCGAAGGTGAGCCCTATCTCGGCGGTGGGCTTTGTCAGGGCGTATGTCGATGATATACTTCATGAGTGCGGCAAGGACCGTCGCCTGGTGATGGACGGGCGCGACAT
>JAKSJJ010000251.1 GCA_024398335.1 Bacteroidales bacterium
CTTTGCCCGTGAAAATGAAGCTCTCCGGCATCACCTCTTTCGCGAAAATCATGTACAGAAACGCCACAAGAGCGGATTCGACCAAAAGCCAAAGCACATAAACGATGATGTCCATTGACTTTATGACCCTAGTGCAGAGCTGGTACATGCCGGTGCGGCTCAAAGTAATCAGAGCCACCGCTGAGGCGTAAAATGAGATTGTGGCGTTACGTGACTGGAAGTTTACAAGCGAGAACCAGACCTCCCCTCCGAAGGGGCGGAAGAAAAAAATAAAGATAACCGAAAACAACACAAGCGCAATTATCGTATCTTTGTGAAAATTCTTTGATAACAGATATTTCGGCGTGAGCATTTGAGGTTAATATTCTTATTGGTTCGCAACCGCGAATATCGCGCTTTTTTGAAAAATACTATGGACAAACTTGAAGACATAAGAGGAAGGATAGACTCAATCGATAAACAGATCGCCTCACTTTTCGAGCAGAGAATGGAGCAGAGCCGCAAGGTCTATGAATACAAAAAGGCCAACGGACTCTCCGTAACTGACTCTTCCAGAGAGGGTGAGGTCATCAGAAAGGGCTGCTCGCTTATCCAGGACGAGCAGATAAGAGAGTACTATGTCAACTTCCAGAAGAATGTGATCAAACTCTCGAAGGACTACCAGAGCCTCCTGATGGACGGCATGAAGGTGGCGTACGGCGGAGTCCCTGGCGCATTCGCCCATATCGCGGCGATGAGGCTGTTCCCTAACGCTGAATATGTGGCCTTTGACGATTTCGCCCATGCTTATAAGTCATGTGAGGAGGGCCAGTGCGACGCCTGTGTCCTGCCGTTTGAGAACAGTTTCGCGGGAGAAGTTTCCGCGGTCACTGACCTTATGTTCTCAGGCAGTCTGTATGTCAATCAGGTGATTGAGGTGGGAGTGGATCACTGTCTGCTGGGTATCGAGGGGGCTGACATGGACAGCATAGCGAGGGTTTATAGCCATCCTCAGGCGTTGGCTCAGTGCGAGAACTTCATCAAGTCCAAGGGGTACAAGAGCATAGCTTTCACGAACACCGCCGAGGCGGCCAAGATGGTGGCGGAGTCCGGCGACACTACAAAAGGCGCCATCGCGAGCCAGGAAGCGGCCGATCTGTACGGACTCAAGGTCCTCCAGGCCCACATCAACGAGAGTCGTGCGAATACCACGCGTTTCGCGGCCTTCACCCGCACATTCAACCCGGGAAAGGTCAGCAGCGGCAAGATGGACCGCAGATTTATTCTCATGTTCACGGTCAAGAACGAGGCTGGAGCGCTCGCTAACACTCTGAATATCATCGGTTCGCATAACTTCAACATGACCAATCTCCATAGCCGTCCGATGAAGACCCTGATGTGGAACTATTACTTCTACATCGAGCTTGAAGGAGACATCACGACAGAGGACGGACAGGATATGCTCAGAGAATTGAGCACCATCTGCGACCGTCTTAAGATAGTAGGTTCATTCGCTGCCAGACAGTAAGCCCCCCTAAAAAGAAATCTCGCCATGGCACTTCTTAACAAGAAAAAGAAAATACTCGTCGTCGGACTCGGAATGATCGGCGGCAGCTACGCTCAGGGACTCTCCCGCCTCGGATATGAGGTCGGAGCGATAGACCCTAGCGAAGAGACTACCGCTTACGCCGTCGATAACGGCATCGTCGCCCACGCATGGAATAGCGTCGAGAAGGATTATGTCCGTCAGTTTGATATCATCGTCTTCGCAGTGTATCCGAAAGTCATCGTGGAGTGGATCAAGACTTATCAGGATTTCTTCAAGAGCGGGGCTATAATCACGGATGTGACGGGCGTGAAAAGGACTGTCGTCGAGGCGATTGTGCCTATACTGAGGGAAGATGTGGATTTTGTTCCTGCCCATCCTATGGCGGGACGTGAGGTTTACGGTGTCAAGAACTGCAACTGCGATATTTTCCATGGGGCGAACTTCATCATCACCCCTACCCCTCGCTCTAGCGAAGAGGCCATCGAGACCATCTCCGACATCGCACGTCTTCTTGGATTCAAGAACATCTCTACGCTATCGCCTGAGGAGCATGACGAGATGATCGGATTTCTCTCGCAGCTGACCCACTGCATCGCGGTCGCCCTGATGGACTGCAAAGATTCGCTATACCTCGCCGAATATACTGGAGACTCTTTCCGTGACCTTACGCGTATCGCGCGCATCAACGAGAATATGTGGAGCGAGCTTTTCATGGAAAACCGTGACGAGTTGCTCAGTCAGATGGACCTTTTCTTGAGGAAATTCACCGAACTCCACGAGGCCCTCTACAACGGCGACATCGACAAGATGAAAGAGATGATGCGCCTTTCAACCCTCAGACGATCATATTT
>JAKSJJ010000252.1 GCA_024398335.1 Bacteroidales bacterium
GCGCCATTCGCCCCTAATAGGCCTCAACTCGCCACAAAACCCTCTTCAAACGCCACTTTAGCGCCTTCACGTGTGGGAAAATCCAAACAGTCTTCCCATCTTCGCACCACTTAAATTTTACATTTAAAATTGTATCCATGAAACACTACCTTGCAATTTTAGAAGAGACTACCAAGCGCGACTGGAAGAAAGCCGCCTTGAGTAATTACGGAGGAGAAGACTTCACCTTCGAGCAGGTCGCTACCTGGATTGAGAAATTCCACCTTTTCTTTGAGGCGTGCGACGTCAAGAAGCCTCAGAAAATCGCCCTCTGCGCGGCGAACTCCGCTCGCTGGGCCATCTCCTTCCTCGCGATCAATACCTATGAGACAGTCGTAGTTCCTCTCCTGTCAGACTTCCACCCAGATAACGTCAACACCCTTGTCGATCACTCTGAGAGCGTGATTCTCTTTACCGACAAGGATATATGGACAAAGCTCGACACCGAGAAAATGCCTAAGGTCATGGCTGTCGTAAGCGCTAACGACTTCTCACTCCTTTGGAGCCGCGAGCAGAAATACGCCGACGCTCACGCCAAGATGGACGAGATGCTCGCCGCCAAGTATCCTGACGGATTCAAGCCTGAGCATGTCAGCTACCCTACCGACAATCTCAAGGATCTCGCCGTCATCAACTATACCTCCGGTACCACCAGCTCGCCAAAGGGCGTCATGCTCCGCTACGAGTGCTTCTGCGCATCTGTCGATTTCGCCATCAGGAAGATTCCTTGCAGCAATCAGGACAGCATCGTGTCTATGCTCCCGATGGGACATATCTACGGCCTTGTCTTCGAGTTCATGTACCCTATCTGCAGCGGTGTGCATGTCTATTACCTGGGCAAGTCCCCTGCGGCTTCTACCCTTCTCAAGGCGGTCGGCCAGATCAAGCCTTACCTTGTCATCACCGTCCCTCTTGTCATGGAGAAGGTCTTCAAGTCATCTATCAAGCCTGTGCTTGACAAGCCTGTCATGAAGGTCCTCACCGCCATCCCTGGTGTCAACACTCTCCTTTACGGCACTATCCGCAAGAAACTTCTCGCCGCTTTCGGTGGAAATGTAAAGCAGTTCATCATGGGTGGAGCAGCCCTCAACCCTGACATCGAGAAGGTATTCAAGAAGATGAAGTTCCCGTTCACCGTAGGTTATGGTATGACAGAGGCCGCACCTCTTCTCGCATACAGCCATCCTGACAACTTCGTGCCTACTTCATGTGGAGCATATGTAGATTTCTGCCAGGTACGTATCGACTCAGAAGACCCTGAGCACATCGCAGGAGAGATCCAGGCCAAAGGACAGAACATCTGCAGCGGTTACTTCAACAACCCTGAGGCTTCCGCCAACGCCTTCACAGAGGACGGATTCCTCCACACTGGAGACCTCGGAGTCATGGATAAGAATGGAAACGTGTTCATCAAGGGCCGTTCAAAGAGCATGATCCTCTCAGCCAACGGACAGAACATTTATCCTGAGGAGCTCGAGGCCGTTATCAACAGCCAGGATTACATCGTAGAGTCGGTCGTAGTGAGCCGTTCCGGCAAGCTCGTAGGCCTTATCTACATGGACGCTGACAAGATCCGCAAGTCAGGTCTTACTCCTGAGCAGGTCGCAGCTATCCCTGAGCATGTACGCAAGGCGGCTAACAAGCTTCTCCCTTCATACAGCCAGCTCGCTAAGATGGAAGTGATGGAGCAGCCTTTCGCCAAGACTCCTAAGATGAGTATCAAGAGATTCCTTTACAACTAAAATAAGTTCCTAAACCTTGGGCGGATTACCAAATCTGCCCGACAGCCCTCCCCGTTATCGAGACCGGAAGCAATCCAGCATAGGTCTTGGAAACGGGGATCGCTTTTGTTTCAGGGTCATCAAGCACGAGTGTAGAGTTGCCTCTTCCCTTGAGGAACTCCTGGACATGATCGAGATTGACAATATAGGAACGGTGGCAGCGGACCAAAGGAGTGCCGTCCAGAGTCTTTTCCACGCTCTGGATCGACGAGCGCAGAAGACAATTCTTCATCTTTGAATTGTCATCGTAGAATATCTGGACGTAATTGTCCTGGGCCGCTATGAAATAGATAGACTTGCCGGGGATGGAGAATTTAAGGTCTCCCTTCGTGTCATAGAAATGTACGAGATGGTCCTGCTCGGAATCGACGGCGTTGGCGTGGGCCTGACGGCGAAGCGTCTCGATGTCCTTTCGCTGCTGCATGAACGCTCCCAAAAGAGCCCCTACGGCTACGGGCATGCCCAAGGTCACTGTCACGGCGAGGAAAGTCATGAAAAAGCCTTTGCCCGTGAAAATGAAGCTCTCCGGCATCACCTCTTTCGCGAAAATCATGTA
>JAKSJJ010000253.1 GCA_024398335.1 Bacteroidales bacterium
GAGGACGGCAAGGAGATAATCATGCCTGTGGAGAAATATGGCGTGAAATGGATGTCCATAGGATACTTCGCTTCTCCTGAGCAGGCTCTTATCTGGCGTGGTCCTATGGCTTGCAACGCCCTCAAACAGATGATTCTGCAGGTACGCTGGGGCGAGCTTGACTTCCTTCTTATTGACATGCCTCCGGGAACAGGAGACATCCACATCAGCCTTGTGCATGACATTCCTCTTGAAGGAGCGATAATCGTCAGCACCCCGCAGGCGGTCGCTCTCGCGGACGTGGAAAAGGGCGTGAATATGTTCCGCAACGAGAACGTGAACAAGCCTATCTTCGGTCTGGTGGAGAATATGTCGTGGTTTACTCCGGAAGAGCTCCCTGACAACAAATACTACATTTTCGGTCGTGACGGAGGCTTGGAAATGGCCAGGAAATATGACATACCTCTCCTTGGACAGATACCTCTGGTGCAGAGTATCAGAGAGTGCGGGGACGGCGGAGAACCGGCCGCTCTCGGCTCAAGGGCGGACTCCTTGGCTTTCCTTGACCTCGCGGGAAAACTGGCGGACTCTCTTAAGTAACAATCAATCAAAGAATTCCTATATTTGCAGGACATTATTAACAACAAAACAAAGTTTTATGAAAAAATTATGCATTCTGGTCGCCGCTGTTCTTTTCGCGGCTCCGTCGCTGAGCGCTCAGATTACTGACGGTCAGCCATCTGCTAAGACTATCCGCACGGGTAACCGCCCTCAGGCAGGAACCTTCGGTCTTTATGTCGGAGCAACTTCCGATATCGTCTACAATGCGGCGATAGCCCTTCAAAATCCGTCAGCGCATTTCGTACCTATGCCTCTTATCAACTTCAAGTACATGGTCACTGACAAGTTCGAGGTCAGAGCCGGTCTTGAGTGTCTTTCAGAGGGTGAGTCAAAAAATTGGATCAACGCTGACAAGAAATATGCTTCTAAGGGCAATACCACAGATTTTATGATCTATCCTGGTATCGCTTACCATTTTAATACGAAGAACATTCTCGACGTTTACGTGGGCGCGGAGCTTCCTCTTGGCGGTTGGTCAGAGACCTCCAAGACTGTAAGTGACAACACTTGGGAAAAGACAAGCCAGGGCGCGTTTAACGTAGGCCTCGGAGCATTTGTCGGTCTTCAGGCTTTTGTCGCCAACCTTCCGTTCGCTATCGGTCTTGAGTATGGTCTTTCGGCAAGCGGTTCTTTCGGTGGTCAGATCAAGAATGTCGCTTTTGACGGAACAGACAAGCAGGTCAAGTACAGCGCTCCTGCATCAGGTACTCCTCAGAACGTTGACAAACTCAGAATGAGCAAGGGTATCTTCGGTCAGCAGGTTCGTCTCACATTCGCATACTACTTTAAATAAGCCGGTGCTATGAAACTTTATAAAATGATTTTGCTTGCCGCGTTTGCCCTCGCTTTGGCATCCTGCAGCACTGTAAGCAAGTCATCATTTGCTCCGGACACGACCCAGCTCAATATCGCCATGGACGATCTTGTGTACCTGGGAGAAGTTGAGGTAAGTGTTGACTTTGACAAATATTTAGGAATCTTCAAACGTATCGAAAAGATCAACGGCGTCGAGTACGACGGCAAGAAGCACCAGAGCGCCTCAGTAAGCCTCAATGCTTTCGTCGGCGGAGTGGCTATCAACCCTGTCGTCTGCCGTGCTCTTCCTAAGGTCTATGAGACTTATCCTGAAACAGACTACATCATCGTCGTCGGTCAGACTGTCCAGAGGGAGATAATGTTCCTCGGTTCTGAGAACGTCGTGAAAGCTAGAGTCAAGGCATATAAGTTCAAGAAATAATGATGTTGAAAAGACTTTTGCCGGCAGCTTTGCTGTTTGCCGCTTTGTTTTCCACCGCCTGTCATAAGGACGCTTCGGACGTGTGGGTCATGGCGGAACCGGACCTGTCGGTCATAATACCTGCCGATCCTGAGATTAAAGGGTCTTGCGACGTGCTGGGATTCTTCGCCGACAAAGATGTCGTTTTCAACATGGATGTTGTCTCTAAGCATGCCCCGTTGAAGAGTCTGGAGTGTTCGGTGTATGACGCTGTGGGCGGCGAGCGGGTGTTCTGCTCCATGGATTTGTCCGAAAGGAGTTTCCGCTCTCCTATAGCGTTCCATACTCCGTCGTTTCCAGATAAGATGGTGCTGGTGTTTACCTTCAAGGCCGTGGATGAGCAGGGCTATGTAGGTAGGTACACCACCAAAGTAGCCGTGTATCCTTCTTCGGAAAGCCTCTTGGAGGAACTGTCCGCGATCTCGCTGTATGCGGGAGTGGACGGCAAGGAGAATGCTTTCAGCTTCACGACGAATCAGGTGCTGTTCTATGAGG
>JAKSJJ010000254.1 GCA_024398335.1 Bacteroidales bacterium
ACATAAGCTCCCAGAAGCTCATCCTGTCTGACTGCAGAGGCAGTTACCATGAGTTGACGGCCTCCAAAGAGGTTCTGACCAAGCTCAAGGCTTATGTTGAATCAATAGAGAAAGCATCAGATGTTCAATGATAAAGAAATAAGGGACGATGAGATGAGGGTCATCGGGAGACCGGATCCCGTGAAACCTTCTCTACAGAAAGGCGAGGGCTGGAAGAAGATCCTTCCGCTTGCCTTGCTGTGCTCTGCCGTTCTGCTCTTGATTGTGGGCGGAATATTCTTGTCTCGTCGTAATGACGTCACGGAGCCTCAAGATGTGGAGGGCGATTTTTTCGAGTCTATTCTGGAAGGGGAGAAGGACACGGTCGCCGCGGTCTCGCTTAAAGAGCCCCTGGGCGATTACTCCGACAGCGTGAAGGCTTATACCGAGCATATCGTCCGGATAGTCAATGACATAGAGATGGATATTTATATCCCTCACAACGCATGTCCTAGGCTTTTCGTCGGGACGCCGGGTCTCCAGGACAAGAACGTGGTGTTCACGACCCAGGCGGCGGACATCAGGGCGGACAACGGCCGTATCACCGGGGCTTTTGTCAATGCGGGCGAGCCGTTGGCGTGGGGCCTTTCGAAGAAGGGATTCTGCGCTATTATCGACGGGAAGTTCACTATCGGGCGTTCCGAGAACTCTCCGCTTTTCGAGGAGGCTACGGAGAAGGGTGGCTATTTCTTCCGCCAGTATCCGCTGGTTGACAATGGAGTCATGGTGGAGAATGAGTCGAAGGGCAAATCTGTCCGTAAGGCTATCTGCCAGCGAGGAGAGGAGATTTTCGTGGTCATGACAAAGTCCCAGGAGTCTTTCCACGATTTCTCGCAGGCGCTCGTCGACTTGGGCGTGGACAATGCGGTCTATCTGGTCGGAAGCGTCTCTTACGGATATTTCAGGGATCGTTACGACCATCTCGCCATCATCTACAATAAGCTGCGTGGCGGGTATAAATACGAGAATCACATCCAGTGGGTGGTAAATGAGAAGGCATGATGCGTAGACTCTTTTTCATGGCGTTCGCCGCTTTGTCTTTTGTGTGCTGATGTTCCGGGGGACGTGGGTTCTCTGGCGAGACCTTGTCCGCTGATTCATTCAAGGGTGTATACTTTTGGAAGACTAATTTCGCATTGGACTCTGTCCAGAGGGCGTTCCTTTCTGATAATGAGATAGATAGGATATATCTCAGGCTATTTGACGTGGACGGCAGGCAGGAGCCTGGGGCGGAAGCGCAGGTCACTCCGGTGGGGTCCGTACGATTCTCCCAGAGCGTGCCGGAGGGCATAGAAGTGGTCCCGACTGTCTTCATCACTGTTGAGGCGATAAAGCGCAGTCATGGACAGATGGACACATTGGCGGCCCGTATCACAAAGCGAGTGCTGGCTATGAGCTCGTATAATAAGCTCGGCGCAGTGCGTGAGGTTCAGTTCGACTGCGACTGGACTCAGAGCACGCAGGACGATTTCTTCCGCCTCTGTAAGGCGAGCAAGGAGATATTCTCGAAGGAAGGGATAATTCTCAGCGGTACGGTGCGCCTTCATCAGATAGGCAAGGAATTCCTGCCGTTCGACAGGGGAGTGCTGATGGTTTATAACACAGGAGCAATTACAGAGGAGTCGACAGTCAACGCTATTCTCGACACCGCGGACGTGGCGAAATATCTCCATCCGTCGTCAGTGAAGCGTTTCGCGAAGTTCCGCGCCAAGAACTGCCCGGTCATGGACATAGCCCTGCCTCTTTATGGCTGGGGCGTCGTCTTCCGTGGCGGGGATTTTTTCCGCTTAATTCATGAGGTTGATTTTTCTGACACCGCCACATTCTCCCGCCTGGATTGTGTCGAGGATACTGACGCCGCGGTCACCGGGACGCGATATAGGGTCCTCCGCCAGACCCGTGTGGACGGGGCGGAGCTCATGCCTGGCGATGTGATAAGACAGGAACTTCCTTCGTATCAGACAATTATGAACGCTTATAAAATGGTTGAGAAGGCCTACCAGGTCCTTCCTGGGGATAGGCGTCCTTCGACCATTCTTTATCATCTTGACTCGGCTTCTATCTCCCGTTTCTCGGCAGAGCAGATAGCCTCTTTCTACATGTAATATGACTATTCTCGATTTCGCTACAGGTATTGAAGGACTTGACCAGAGGATTTCTCTTTGGATTAATTCTAATTATTGCTCATTCGGAGACATGTTCTGGACTTTCATGTCCGGCGTCAAGGTCTGGTTCGTGATGTATGCTCTTATAGCGGCCCTGATCCTTTGGCGTCTTGGCTGGAAGAGGGGACTGATCGCCATTGCATGTATCGCGTTGGCATTTTTCCT
>JAKSJJ010000255.1 GCA_024398335.1 Bacteroidales bacterium
GGCTTCGCGGATGGCAAGATATGTTACACTTATGCTCAGTTCGGGGATAAGGTCAGGGAAATATCAAATCTTCTTTCTTCATATGGAATCGGCTCGAAGGATAAGGTAGTCATCTTGTCTGAGAATATGCCGAACTATTCCGTCGTGATGTTCGCGATTACTGTGTATGGAAGAGTGATGGTTCCGGTTCTTCCGGACAGTTCAGAAAACGAGGTCGGCAACATATTGACTCACTCTGAGGCGAAGGCTGTATTCGCTTCCGCCTCTCATCTTTCAAAGATATCCAAAGAGCATATGGACAGGCTCTCTCTTGTTGTCAATATGAATTCATTTGAGATTGTAAAGGGTGAGCTTTCCGCTGAGCCTGCAGGCGTGTCATCTCCTGAACCTGATGACATGGCTGCTATTCTATATACCTCGGGCACTTCAGGAAACGCCAAGGGCGTCATGCTCTCTCACCGCAATCTCTGCCATAATCTTGTCGGCATTCCTGATCTTTTTTTGTGTTGGCCTGGATTCAGGTTCCTGTCAATCCTTCCTATCGCGCACACGTACGAGATGAGTATAGGCCTTCTGTATCCGATGGCGACGGGAGGAATCATCTATTACCTGGGCAAGACTCCTACTCCGTCCGCGCTTCTCGCGGCCCTTTCGAAGGTCCGTCCAAACGGTATGTGCTCAGTTCCTCTTGTGATTGAAAAGATTTATAGAAAGAGTGTTCTTAAGACAATCGAGTCCAGCAAGGTCTTAAAATTATTGAAGGCTGTCGCTCCGAAGATTCTTTATTATATTATAGGAAGGAGACTGAGGGCGACATTCGGAGGCTGTCTTCAGGTCGTCGCTATCGGAGGCGCCAAGGTAGACCCTGAGGTCGAGTCCTTCCTTCAGATGGCGAATTTCCCATATCTGATCGGATATGGCCTCACTGAGACGGCGCCTCTTGTATGCGCTAACAAACTGGGGAAGAAGCCAGTAGGGCAGACAGGCCCTCATGTGAAGGGCGTGCGGATCCGTATTGACAATCCTGACCCTGCGACAGGAAGGGGTGAGCTCGTGGTCAATGGTCCTAATGTCATGATGGGGTACTACAAGGATCCCGAGAGGACAAAGGAGGCGTTTACCTCTGACGGATGGTTTAGAACGAAGGATCTTGCCAGACTGGATGAGAATGGCAACGTATACATCACGGGCCGACTGGGAAACATGATCCTGGGTGCCTCGGGCGAGAACATCTATCCGGAGGAGATAGAGGTCGTCATCAACGCGATTGAGGGCGTCGAGGAGTCGATTGTCAAGGACGAGAGTGGAAGGCTTGTCGCGATTGTCAAGCTCGCGGAGGGGAAGATCGACTGGGATAAGGAGAGCGAGAAGGAGACAATGGATAAGATACTGTCGCTGAAGAATTCAATCAAGAACAAGACAAATAAACTCGTAAACAAGGCATCTCAAATCTGCGAGGTCAGATTCATCAAAGAGCCGTTTGTCAAGACCGCGACGCAGAAGATCCGCAGATTTTTATACTAGCGGACGAAAAATAGTATTATCTTCGCACACTTGTAATTTTTATATCATGAAAAAGATTTTTATTTTTCTCGCAGTGTGCGCGATGGCGCTTTGCGCGACCTCTTGTTTTAAACAGACGCCAGGTCTGACCCTTACTCCTGGATCAGTCACTGTTAAGGTTGGTCAGTCTGTACAGCTTCACCCTGGTTCTGAAGGTGAGGGCATAAATCTTATGGACCTCAAGATAATCAATACCGATGAAGGCGTGTGCCTTCTGGATGACAGGTATATGGTTACAGGCCTCAAAGTGGGTAAATCAAGCGTTGGCGTCGGTATCCTGAACGACAAGGACGATCTCAGCAAGGGTTTTAAATATACGGCATACACTCAAGTTAAAGTCGTAGAGTAACCGTGTCGGCAATTTTTTGTTAGTTAGTATATGAAAAAGACATTATTTATCGTAGCGGCATTCGCCGCCCTTCTCTGCTCATGCAAGCAGAACAATGTACCCCAGCCGGTAAAGATCGCCGACTATCTTTGGGAAATTACCGTTGACGACTACACCAGCGAGGTGCCTAACTACCTTGAAAAAGAAATGGGCGCAGAGTTTGGCTGTACTGCCGTGCGTAACGGAAACTTTTATGGCCGTAATCTTGACTTCTTTGTCAGCGAGGTAGCGGAGATTGTTATCCACACTCCTGCTAAGGAAGGCCGCCATGCCACTTTGGGTGTAGGCCGTCTTTTTACCATGTCCGATGCTGACCTTGCTGCGGGCATAACTAAAGAGCAGCTCGACATCCTGCCTTGGGGAATGATAGACGGAATCAATGACGCTGGC
>JAKSJJ010000256.1 GCA_024398335.1 Bacteroidales bacterium
AACATAGCGGTATCTATCACGCCACTCTCCACAATGTCGTGGTGGGTGACGATTGTATGATAGAGCATATCCGTAACTACATCGCCAACTATGTCATAGGAAGCGGCGCATATATCGAGAATGTGACCGACCTTATCACATACGGCCAGACATCGTTCGGTAATGGTACAAAGGTCAATGTGCTCAATGAGACAGGGGGCAGGGAAGTCTACATTCATGATAACCTCTCCTCTCATGAGGCGTACATCATGGCTCTGTACAGACATCAGCCAGCGCTTACAGAGGCTCTAAAGGCCATGGTGGACAAGTATGTCGCCAGTGTCACTCTGCCCTTCGGACAGGTCGGAGAGGGCGCTGAGATAATGGATGCCATGCATATCGTGAATGTCAACATCGGAGCATATGCGAAGATAAAGGGTGTGTCCCGCCTTAGAAACGGCTCCATCATCTCCTCTAAGGAGGCCCCGGTGGAAATAGGCATGAATGTCATCGCTGACGATTTTATCGTCGAGCGGGGCAGCAGCATCAACGACGGTGTGATGATCTCTCGCTGCTTCGTCGGTGAGGCCTGTGTCCTTGGACATGGCTACAGCGCCTCTGACTCGCTCTTTTTCGGCAATTGCCAAGGAGAGAACGGCGAGGCTTGCGCTCTGTTCGCCGGCCCGTACACTGTCACCCACCATAAATCTACCCTTCTTATCGCCGGCCTTTTCTCATTCATGAACGCCGGATCAGGCTCGAACCAGAGTAACCACATGTATAAACTCGGTCCGATCCACCAGGGAATCCTTGAAAGGGGCGCCAAGACATCATCAGACTCTTACATCCTCTGGCCGTCCAAGATAGGGGCATTCTCTCTTGTCATGGGGCGCCATGTCAATAACGTCGACACCACGGATCTTCCCTTCTCCTATCTTATTGAGCAACAGGGCGTGACGTATATCGTCCCGGGCGTGAATCTGAAGTCAGTAGGTACGATAAGGGATGTGCGTAAGTGGCCGGAAAGAGATAGGCGAAAAACCGTCGAGAAGCTTGACCAGATCAATTTCAACCACCTCAGCCCGTTTACCGTCCAGAAAATGTTCGCTGGTGTGGAGATTCTGGAAAAGCTCAAGGAAGCCTCCGGTCACAGGGCGGACAACTATGGCTATAAAAAGGCTATTATCCGTAATGCCGCCTTGTTCAAGGGCATTAAATATTATCAGATAGCCATTACTAAATTTTTGGGTAACTCTCTGATTTCCAGGATTCAGGATAAGGACGTGAGTACGGACCGGGCCTTGCGTGAAGCTTTACGTAAGGATTGCCCTGCGGGAGGCGGCAACTGGGCGGATATCGCCGGCCTGATAGCCCCTACTTCTGTAATCAAGGAGGTTTGCGACGCCGTGGTGAGCGGACAGATAAGTGACTCTGTCGAGTTGACACGGAGGTTCCGCGATATTCATAGGGACTATTACAGCTATGAGTGGACATGGGCATACGACGCCATAGAGAAGTTCTGGGGTGTTGACATGAGCAGTATAACTCGCTCTGAAGCCATGGATATAGTCAAACAATGGAAAAACGCAGTCGTGTCGCTTGATAAGCTGATTTACGACGACGCCAGCAAGGAATTCGCTTTGACTTCAATGACAGGCTTCGGGGTGGATGGCGACAAGACAACGCGCGATGAGGACTTTAACGCTGTGCGTGGAGGCGCGTTTGACGACAATCAGTTTGTAAGGGACGTTCTTGACCATATCGAGAGGAAGTCGGCCCTTGGTGATATGATAATCAGTAAATTAAAATAATCATGTGCGGAATTACAGGATACATAGGAAATAGGGATGCGGCCGTGGTGTTGCTAGACGGCCTTTCAAAGCTTGAATATAGGGGCTATGACTCCGCCGGACTCGCCGTCAGAGGAGAGGATGGGCACGTCAGGGTTGTCAAGGCCAAGGGGCGCCTGAAGATGCTTTCGGAAAAGATTGACGGTGGCGCGGCTCTGCCAGGTCACATAGGCATAGGACATACCCGCTGGGCTACTCATGGTGAGCCTAGCGAGACGAACGCCCATCCTCATATCTCCTCGGAGGACTCGGTGGAGTCCGCGGTGGTAGGAGTGCACAACGGTATAATCGAGAATTATCAGGAGCTCAAGGACAAGCTTGTCAAATCGGGCTATGTCTTTTATTCCCAGACTGACACGGAGGTAGCCGTGAAGCTGGTAGATTATTATTACAGGAAATATCAGGACCCGGTCACCGCTTTGTCAAAGACTATGATTCGAGTGCGCGGCTCCTACGCTATAGCGATCCTTTTCAGGGATTATCCAGACCAGATATG
>JAKSJJ010000257.1 GCA_024398335.1 Bacteroidales bacterium
CAGGGCATTCCTCGAGGCTCCGTATCGTCTTGACTTGACAAAGGCGAGGGAGTTCTCAGAAGGGGACGATGAGGATGACGACGACGCTCCTGCCAAAGGCGCTCCTGGCGCTGGCGAGAGCGGAGACCCTGTGCTTCTCGCGATGCTAAAGGACCTTCGCAAGGACATGTCCCGCAAACTGGGCCTTCAGAGCTGGATTATCTTCAATGACAACTCATTGGAGGACATGGCGATTTTCTACCCTGTTTCTTACGACGACCTGAAAAAGTGCCAGGGAGTGGGCGAGGGCAAGGCTAGAAAATACGGCGCCGAGTTCATCAAACTCATCGCTAAGTACGTCGAGGAGAACGACATAACCCGTCCTGACGATTTCGTCATGAAGTCCGCCGTGACTAAGAGCGCCGCCAAGGTGGCTATCATCCAGTCGATTGACAGAAAGATGGATCTTGAGGACATAGCCGCCGAAAGGGGGATGGAGATGGAAGAACTTATCTCAGAGATGGAGTCCATAGTTTATTCCGGTACTCGCCTGAACCTGAACTATATCATTGACGACATGATGGACCCGGAAAACGTGGAGGAGGTCTTTGATTATTTCAGTGAAGCGAGCTCGGATACGATGTCCAAGGCCATGGAATATTTCAGCGGGGCGTATGAGGAAAATGAACTCAGGCTCCTGAGACTGAAATTTATCTGCGACGTAGCGAATTAAATGACATTTCCTAAATAGAAAGATATATGATTACCGCTGGTTTCAACACAAAGACAGGCGTAGTCCTGAAGGCTCTGGGCGCCATTGGCCTTGGAGTCGCTATTTTATACCTGAACATGCGCAATATCGACCCCTTCGCGGTCATCGTGAAGGTCATCGCCGCTCTTGTGCTTGTGTCCGGTTGCTCATCTCTTGTATATGCGCTGGTAAAAAATCAGGCATCCCAGAAAAACATCATTATCGCGGGCTCGGCTTTCACGATCCTGTTCGGAGTGATGCTTTTCGTGTTCGCCGGCCCTGTCGCCAGCGTGTTCTTTTTCTTTATCGCCGCCATTCTTTTCCTTATGGGAATGTGGCAGGTGATTGTGCTTCTGAGCCTTGGACGCTTCGGAAGGACGGGCTGGCTTTATGTGTTCCCTGCCCTTACTATCCTGACGTCCATGCTGCTTCTCGCGCCTAATGTCCAGAAGGCGTATATATGCGCCGCGGCTCTCATTCTTTTCGGCGTGTCCGAGATTGTCTCCGCATGGAGGGTGGGCAACGCCAGCTCCCTTCGAGACAAGATGGCTAGAGATGCCGCCCAGGAGCAGGCCGCTGACGTCGATGTCCAGGATCAGCCCGTCCCGGATGTGGAGGTTGTCAAAGTTGAAATCGTAGAGGAGGACGACGACGTCGACGAGCAATGATTCCAAAGCAGCTGCAAGACAAGATAAAAGACGCCGCCAGGGTCGAGGAAGTGCTGGGCGATTTCATATCGCTGAAAAAGCAAGGCGCTTCCTTGTGGGCATGTTGCCCTTTCCATGGCGAGAAGACCCCTTCGTTCTCGGTCAATCCGGCGAGGGGATTTTATCATTGTTTCGGCTGCCATAAAGGAGGAAACTCCGTCACCTTCCTGATGGAGCATGAGGGCATGAGCTATACCGACGCCCTCAAATACATCGCGAATAAATACCATATCGAAGTCATCGAGAGAGAGGAGACGGCGCAGGAGATCCAGCAGCGCACCCGTGAGGAGAGTCTTCTTCTTGTCATGGACTTCGCTGCCAAATACTACAACGCCCAACTCAAGGAAGGCGAGGGCAGAACATATGGCTACAACTATTGCCAGAGCCGACGCCTTGAGGACAAGACTATAGCGGAGTATATGCTTGGATGGTCGCCTTCCTCAAGAACAGCTTTCACCAAGGCCGCCAAGGAAGCGGGATATAAAGAGGAATATCTCATAGACGCCAACCTTTGTGTCCGCGGCCAGGACGGGACGCTCCGCGACCGTTTCTACGAGAGGCTGATGTTCCCTATATTCTCCCCTTCGGGAAGGGTCATAGCCTTCAGCGCCAGGACCTTGCGCAGCGACTTCAAGGAGGCTCACATAGGAAAATATGTCAACTCCGCGGAGACAGACATCTATAAGAAGAAAAATACTCTTTTCGGACTCCATCTGGCCAAGGCTGCGATCCACCGTCAGGAACGCTGTATTCTTGTCGAGGGAAATGTGGACGCCATATCGATGCACCAGCACGGCATCACTAATGTCGTCGCCACTTGCGGAACGGCCCTTACCTCCGAGCAGGTACGCCTTATCAAGCGCTACTCCCA
>JAKSJJ010000258.1 GCA_024398335.1 Bacteroidales bacterium
AATATCTCGAACCAATGGTTCATCAGCACTGGACTTATTTAAGCAAGTTTCCAAGAAGACTCCTCCCAAGAGTCCTTGAAGCAGAGGCTGTCACATTCTTTGCGGTACGTCCCATGACATCCTTCGCTGTAGTTTTGGACTTCTTACCGGTAACGGCGGAAGCGACAGTTGAACCTAGAGCACCAGTCAGAGTCGTGACAGCGGCGCCGACAGCGGCTTTACCGAGCAGTCCTCCCAGGCCCTTCTGTTTTGCAGGGGTCTTAGCGTCAGCTTTAGCTTTGGCTGCGGCAGCCTTCTGCTCCTCTTTCGCTTGAGCTGCGGCCTGTGCAGCTTCCTGAGCCTCCTGGGCAGCCTTCTCACTTTCAGCGAGAAGAATCTCAAAAGCGCTCTCCCTGTCAATAGGCTTATCATATCTGCCATAAAGGCGAGAACGGTTTATTATCATCTGCCTTTCCTGAGGAGTAACCGCGCCGATCTGGCTCAGTGGGAAGAGAATCTTAGCTCTTTCGACCATTGAAGGAGCACCCTTCTCGTCAAGGAAGGACACCAGGGCCTCACCCGTACCCAGTTCCATTATAGCGTCAGCGGTATTGAAGGAAGGATTGGCGCGGAATGTCTCAGCAGCGACCTTGACGGCCTTCTGATCCTTCGGAGTATATGCGCGCAGGGCATGCTGGACTCTGTTGCCGAGCTGGCCAAGGATAGAATCAGGGATGTCGGTAGGGTTCTGAGTCACGAAATACACGCCGACGCCCTTGCTTCGGATAAGGCGGACAACCTGCTCGATCTTGTCGACAAGAGCCTTTGGCGTATCATCAAAGAGCGTGTGAGCCTCATCAAAGAAGAACACCAGTTTAGGAAGGTCCATATCGCCGACCTCCGGAAGCTGAGCGTAAAGATCCGAGAGCAGCCAAAGGAGGAAGGTCGAGTAAAGGCGAGGGTTGAGCATCAACTTATCAGCGGCAAGTACGCTGAGGACTCCCTTTCCACCGGCCTCACACTGAAGAAGGTCATAAATATCAAAGGCTGGCTCACCGAAGAATTTATCTGCGCCCTGGTTATCAAGAGTAAGCAGGGCTCTCTGGATGGCGCCGACAGATGCAGCGCTTACATTTCCATATGAAGCGGTGTACTCAGAGGCGTGTTTAGCCACATAGTCAAGCATGGAGCGCAGGTCCTTCATGTCAAGAAGGAGAAGTCCGCGGTCGTCAGCTACACGGAACACTATGTTAAGCACGCCTTCCTGGGTATCATTCAGTCCCATAAGACGAGACAGGAGCTGAGGTCCCATGTTAGAAATAGTGGTACGCATAGGATGGCCCTGCTCTCCGAATACATCGAAGAATCTTACTGGACAAGAACCGAACTGCGGAGCGGTAATGCCGAACTCGTCACATCTTTTCTGGATGAAACCTGACATAGAGCCAGTCTGGCTGATACCGGAAAGATCACCTTTCATGTCAGCCATGAAGCAAGGAACGCCCGCCTGAGAGAAGGTCTCAGCGAGAACCTGAAGAGTAACGGTTTTACCTGTACCCGTGGCACCCGCGATAAGGCCATGACGGTTCGCCATCTTACCAGTAATAGATATAGGGCCGTTAGGGCCGTGAGCGACATATAGTCCGTTTTCCTGTGTAAACATATTATAATTTATTAGTTATCAGTTCTTTAATCTTTGCTTGTAGTTTCTTGTCAAGAGCCTTTACGGAACACTGATTGACAAGTTTTTCATACTTATGACAATCAGAACCCGAACAACAATAGTAGCCCTTATCGAGAATAATCTGGGCCCTGCGCATAGAGCCTTCACCGTATCCGCCGAAAATAGACCCGATGTTAAGTTGCATGAATACTCCCATATTATGCAATCTGTCATAATCGGAAGGCTGCAGATAGCGGTATCGTTCGGTGTGAGCGAAGATAGGTCTGTATCCCGCAGACTTGATTCTCTCCAGGATCCCCCAGAGATTAATCGGCGGCTCCCAAGTAGAAGTCTCTACCAAGAGGAAACGTCCGTCCATCGAGAGAAGGTCATTCTGAGAAAGCCTCTGCTCGAAAACAGTGTCCAGCATATATTCGGCGGCAAGATGAAGTTTTATCTTCCTCTCACCAGGGACCGCTTCATACGCCTGGACCAACTCCTCGAAACGCGCCCTCAAGGCCTCTGTTTGATTCGGGATTTCTTCCATCACGTGAGGAGTAAGCCACAGATCTGAAAGACCCTGCTGCTCATAAAAAGAAAGGCAATTCAACGACTCCTCCAAAGACGCGACGCCGTCATCCACACCGAAAAGAATGTGTGAATGA
>JAKSJJ010000259.1 GCA_024398335.1 Bacteroidales bacterium
TCTTGTATGACTATTTTTCCTTTCACGGTTATAATGTTTGTTCCCCACAAATATACTCTAATACTCCGACTTTGACAATACTTCAACCTGTGCTACTCCCATATCGTCAACATAACCATTGAACCCGAGATGAATGATCTGGTCGCCATACATGATCGCCGCTTTTCCTCCTGAGTCCACCAGGTTGACACAAAGGACGTCATTGAAAAACAGCATCCTCGGAGTCGGCGCCGGATAGTATCCTTGCGGCAAAGGGAAGTTCACTCCGTCGTGGTATATCACATACGACCCGCTCTGGATTTCTTTTCCAAGTACCCATAGGCTATGCTCCTGGCCGTCGTCATACTCGTTTTCTAGCGGCACGCATGAACATATTCTACGCAGCGGATTCTGTGGCCGGAACAGTTTCCCTCCATCGGTCCAGTTGACGTCCTCGGAATTCTGCTCATCGCTTATGCTTCCCTCGATGAATATTTGATTATTTCTGGATGTGAAACGTTGGACGCATGTTTTCATTCCCGCTGGCCCCCATATGGCGACTCTTCCGTTCCCTTGGGCTCTCCATGAGCATTTGCTGCCGTTGCCGATAGTGTGTGCCGATCCGTTCAGAACCGACATGGAAACAATATCCATGTCATTGAACTGATTGATGACAGGATATATGCGCTCGTCACGGAAAAAATACCATGGCCGTGTCTTGGTTTCTGTTTCTGACCCCGCTAGATTGAAAACAAGCGAGGAGAAGTCATGATAAAACCCGGATTCAAGCCCCAGTTCGTTCCCCATTAATTCCAGGAGCCCGTCGATGCGATACCTGTAATCCGCTCCGATGACAATGGAGGAAAGGCTGTGCAGCTTGCCTTGGTGATGGATGATGTCTATAATATGCTCTTCCCTTTCCCAGTCGAGCAAACCCTTTCCGTCCTCTCTTATCCAGGTCCTTCCTCCCTCTCGCCTGAAATCGTAAAGATGACCGTCCAGGACTTTGTGATTGTAGCTCTCCGCTGAGAAGTCGCCTCCTTTCCCGGCCTTGTATCTGGCGATGACCCCGTCATTGTCGGCGAAGAGTAGTTCGCAAGGGGTCTCATCCGCCGAGATGTGGTCTTGCCATCGGTAGGAGTCGGGATACTTCACCGCGCTGTAAAAAAGTTTATCGACGAGTATGGTTTTCTCGGGCGAGTCCGGTCTTCCTGACGGCCGGTTCAGCCTGTCTGTGCATGAAGTTGTCGCGGCGAGTAATATCAGGAACGCCGCCTGGAAATGTCTCATGCCGCGAAAATATTAAGGGGCCGCCGTCTTGTCAACAACGCCCCCTCAAGTTTTTCTTTTTTTGATGTTTTTTTATTTTTCTGTTGTATTTACTATACTGTAAAGCGATGATCCGCTCCCGGACATGGACGCATAGAGAGCTCCTTTGGCATAAAGTTCCGCTTTGATTTCCCCAAGGGCGGGGTGTTTTCGAAAGACTGTCGCCTCAAAATCGTTGACAAGTTCGTCCTTCCAAGTGCTGATGTCCTGGCGAAGTACGTCTTCAAGCGGCTTTGACGGTACGGCCGGAGTGATCCCCCTGTACGCGTCGGCGGTCGATACGCTTACTCCCCGCGGACAGATGAGCTCAAGCTTCCACTCCGCCTTGTCCAGGCCCTGTCCATAGTCAAGTTGTTCCAGGGCCGGGCAAGTGAACTCCTCCAGAATCTCGCCTCGCCCTCTTCCCATCATCGTTTTGTTGTAAATGAAAAACGCGCAGTCGCTTCCCAGCTTCGCCGCCATCCCCGCGAGGACCTCCTCGCTCAGGGAGAGATTGAACATCTCGTTGAGACCTTTAAGCATGAAGGCCGCGTCTGATGACCCTCCTCCGAGCCCGGCGCCCACCGGAGCGTTCTTTATAAGATGTATCCTCACCGGCGGAATGCCGTAGGCCTCGCTCATGAGTCTCCACGCCTTTACGGTCAAATCGCTCATAGGGTCCCAATCTACGCCGCCCTCTTTCTCTATGCTGATCTGAAGCTTCTCGGAGGGCTCGATCTCAAGGGTGTCGCATATCCCGAAGTATGGGACAAAGAGAGTGTCCAGGTCGTGAAATCCGTCCTCTCTTTTTCTCAACACATTCAGCCCGAGGTTAATTTTTACATTTGGGTACAGTACCATAGTCTATTTCAAGTTGTCAAACATAGAATCGAAAATCTCACGCAGCCTCACCTCATCGCGGATAATCTCTCGCAGTTGCTCCAACCTCTGGGCGTTCGGCGACTCCTTGATCCATAGCTTAAGATAGCCGCCTTCGGCGTATTTCT
>JAKSJJ010000026.1 GCA_024398335.1 Bacteroidales bacterium
GACGGAAGCTACGGAGCGATCGCTCTGAATGAAGGTGAGGCCGTGATTGTCGTATTCAAAGACGGTACCCACTCAGTCAAATGCGAGATTCCATCGAAGGCTATAGTCTCTCTTCGTTGGTAGATTTCGTTATTGATTTCCGTGTTTTGTGATTATATTTGTTGTCCAAATTGAAACACGGAATGAAAAAAATCATCACTATCGCGATTGCGGCGCTGGTATGCGCTCCCGCATTCTCTTGGGGTCCAAGAGGACACAGTACTGTTTGCTCTCTCGCTGACAGACATCTTCACCCTTCGGTAAAAAAACAGGTCGAGAACTACCTGGGACGCGAGATACCGTTCTTCTCCGTCTGGATGGACGAATTCCGTGATGATCCCGCATACGCTTTCTCTTCCAGATGTCACACATTCCCTGTCGACGCGGACTATAAATATGCTCCCGTAGAAGGAAAGATGGACGCCATCTCATTGATAGAAAGCGCGATGGCCGTCGTAAAAGATAGAAAGAACCAGACCGACAGCGCCGTCGTTGTGAATCTTAAATTCATCATCCACGCCGTTGGAGACATACACTGTCCTAGTCACGTAAAATACACTACACTAAAGACAGGATTCAAGGTTATTCCATACAAAGGCGAGAAAAAGCAGGTGAGCTACCATAGCGTATGGGACGCAGAGATCATCGACCGCCGCTGCGAGTGCCTCAGTCCAGAGGAGCTCGCGAGAAATTTCGACCGCCTCGACAAGAAAGCGATAAAGGAAATCCAGAGCGGAACACTTGTAGATTGGGCGAATGAGAACGCCGCCGAAAGTTATATCATCTACGACATGGCGCAGGAAGGAGACGAGCTCTTCAAGCCATTCTACAACCCTGCGTGGCCGATAGTGCAGAAACAGATCACCCGTGCCGGATATCGCCTCGCGAAAATCCTTAACGAGTGCTTCGGCAAATAAGTCTATCCAAAAATCGGAATTACATTGTTTTCAGAAAAAATATGACACCGAAAGATTCAGTCATGCTCCTCGCTACAAGGTTCGAAGACCTCGGCGACTGGACAGTAGAGCAGCAGTTCGTGCTGCAAATGGGATCAAGCTACCTTCTCGCGCACGGTTTGGGAGAAGCACTTAAAAAAGACGCTAAAACCACTGTCGAGATTCCTCAAGACGGGAAATACACCCTGTGGGTACGCACCAAGAACTGGACAGCCTTCTGGAGCGAAGGAAAGACTCCCGGCATATTCCAGGTAAAGGTTGACGGCGTGGCAGACGAGGCTGAGTTCGGAATCGGAATGTGTCCTACCGACGTCAAGCAAGGAATCAATGTCGCTGACGTGGACACCAGCCTTGAAGCTAGAGCGGCACGCGCCCAGTGGTACTGGCAAAAAGGCGGGGAATATCACTTAAGCGCCGGCAAGCACGAGATCGCCCTTCATGACCTCATGGGCCTTGACGGCAGATGCGACGCTATCATACTGACAACCAGCGAAGAAAAGCCTGGCGACAGCCTCGAAGACTATAAAACCCTCCGCGCGGAGTTGCTTCCTACGCCTGTAGTTGATAAAGGAAGTTTTGACTTCGTGATCGTCGGCGCCGGAATGTCCGGTCTTTGCGCAGCCATCGCCGCCGCCCGCTACGGTAGTAAAGTCGCCCTCATCCAGGACCGCTATATCCTCGGAGGAAACAACTCCAGCGAGGTACGCGTAGGACTTGGAGGACAGATCAACATGGCTCCATACCCTTCACTTGGATACATTCTTAACGAAATTGGACCTGACCGCATAGGAAACGCCCGCGGAGCACATCACTACCAGGATTGGAAGAAGTGGGACGTCATCGCCGCTGAGCCGAATATCACACTTTTCACAGGATACACCGTCGATAAAGTCCAGATGGACGGAAAGAAAATCGTGGCAGTCGAGGCTGTTGAAGCCACAAAGCAGGACCGCATCCGTATCAGCGGATACACCTTCAGCGACTGTACAGGCGACGCTCACCTGGCAGTTCTCGCAGGCGCCCGCACGATGATGGGCCGAGAGGCCAAGAGCGAGTTCGGCGAGAGTCAGGCTCCTGAGGTCGCAGACGATTTCACAATGGGAGTCTCAATCGAGTGGTACTGCGAGGAGTGGAACACCCCTTGCGGCTTCCCGGACAGCCTTGACTGGGGACTTAAACTCGACGAGACTACAGTTGAGCCGGTTCATAGAGCGAACTGGTACTGGGAGGTCGGAATGAAGGACGACCAGGTCGCTGACGCTGAGAAAATCCGCGACTACGGTATGTACGTGGCATATTCAACCTTCTCATATTGCAAGAACCGCCTCGCTAAGAAAGAGGATTGGGAATGCGCCCATCTTACCTGGGTCAGCCATGTCAGCGGAAAACGCGAGAGCCGCCGCATCGTGGGAGATTACGTCCTCACAGAGCAGGATCTCACCCGTCCTATCCCCTACGCTGACGGAACATGCACCACGACCTGGCGCATAGACCAGCACTTCCCTGACCCTCGCAACGCCGGCAAATACCCTGGCGCAGAGTGGATGTCTATCGGCGTGCTCACCCCTATCGACCCATATGCTATCCCTTACCGCTGCCTTTACAGCGCAGACATCGACAATATGTTCATGGCAGGCCGCGATATCAGCGTGACCCACATCGCCCTGGGCAGCGTACGTGTCATGCGTACATGCGCGATGATGGGAGAGGTCGTCGGACTCGCGGCAAGCGTCTGTACAAAGAAGAAGCTCATGCCTCGAGACATTTATAAGACAAACTTCGAGGATCTTGTGGCGCTGATGAAAAAAGGTGCGGGCCGCACCGACGTACCTTATACTCAGTTCTACCACCAGGTCGACCGCACCGGACACCAGGCTGAAGACAGATAGACTTAAATGTCAGCACAGGTAGTCATAAGATGTTACGCATATAACCACGAGCGCTACATTAAAGATGCGCTCGATGGTTTTGTGTCCCAAAAAACCACCTTCCCTTTTGTCGCCGTGGTCATTGACGACCACAGCAGCGACAAGACCGCCCAGATTATACGGGAATACGAAAATAAATATCCAGATATAATCAAAGGGGTCTACTTGCAGGAGAACCACTATCAGAAAGGGCTCTCTAAGGATAAATACCTGGAGCCCTTTGAGAAAGAAGCCAAATATGTGGCTTTCTGTGAAGGAGATGATTATTGGAGCGACCCCACTAAACTACAGCGACAGTGGGATGCGCTGGAATCCGACCCGACATTAAGCATCTGCGTCCATAAAGTCAGAAGAGTCAGCAAAGACAAAGAAGATCTCGGGGCAAGTTTCCCTAACAAGAACCGCTTCGACAAAGAAACTCGGTTCACACTCGATTTTCTGATCCAGGAGGAGTTCCTGCTTGGACGTTGGACTTTTCAGACAAGTTCGTTTTTCGTCCGGTCTCACATACCGGCCCGAAAAGCTGAGCTATGCAAGACCATTTTCAAGAATTATCCATACGGCGACCTTCCTATCCTTCTGACTTCGCTCATTGAAGGTGACGGATGCTATATACCAAAGGATATGTCATGCTATCGAGTCCTCTCCGGAGGATACATGTCAGCAATGCGCTCCAATCTGGACATGGCGCTTCTTCACGGGCAGAAAAAAATCGAGGCGGCAAAGGATCTCAAGGAGTTTTTCAAGGGAAGATTCGACAAAGAATTCAATGTTCACATCAAGCGTGTCAGATACAAATCATACAATGACATCGCCAAACACCGTTCAAAACACTATTGGTTGGACCCTAAATACCTTTACAGCCGCATAGGATGGCTTTTCCTGAGGATTTATGGACGTCTGAACGCTAAAGTCAAACGCGAGATGCGGGTCAATCTCACCCCATGTTGTGAAATTGACAATTGATTTTGCAAATTTGTCATATTATTTGGTCGAAATCACTACGAATTTATTTCCAAAAACATGACATTTGCACGCCCTGAAAAATAGGGCCGTACGCACAATGTGACTTACTCAAAGTTGAGACGAGAGAATAGTAAGTAGTAGTGTTTATATATATAATAATAGGTGCGTACTAAATAGCCACTGACGGTACCCGATAATGTCATTCAAATATGACATTACGGGGCCAAGATGGCGTAGAAAACTAGAAGCCGACAGGCTTCTTTTTTTATGTCTTTGTTGCAAAAAAAATCAATAAACTCTAATTTTGCTTGGATAACACATTCAACGACACAATGCTGCAAAACTGTTCTTATCAAGCTTCTGAAAGGAAGGAGTATACCTGTCCTGCCATCAGAGTGACGTCACTGCGTATCGAAGGGATTCTGTGCGACAGCGACCTGGAAGATATGAATCCCCAGAACCCTGGAGATAGCTTTTGGGAGGACTAGTCATGAGAAAAATATTTATAGCTTTATCAGCGATGTTGGCTCTTGCCACCGCATGTACAGTGGAGCCGCTTCCTCAGGCAAAAGAGGAGGACAAAGGCGAATTCACCCTTATAGCGTCCATGTCTTCAGAAACCAAGACGACGATTGACAATCAAGGTAAGGTAGCCTGGCAGAACACTGACGCCATAAGTATTTATGACGGGAAATTCAACAAATTCTCTTTTGACGGACTAGACGAGAACGGAAACGGCATCTTCAAAGGAAGCCTCGACAACGCGGAGGGTGCGCTTCTGGCCGTCTATCCAAGCGGAATAGAATCAGAACTCGCGGACAATATGCTCTCCGTGGTTCTTCCCGCCAGTTATGAGTATGATGGGCAAAACACCCACACGCCTATGCTCTCCAACAGGGTGAGAATAGACCAGACCACCGCGAGGGTTTCGCTCAAGCATTTGGGAGGACTGCTCAAAATCAGTTATGAAAATGTCCCTGACGAGGCTGTCAAATTCACTTTCACCGCCACAAGACAGATCGCGGGAGAGTTTCTGATTGAAGATTACACAATTGAAAACGCGGTTCTTGAGACCTCAGATACAGCCAAAGACGAGGAAAAGAGTGTAAGTTATACGATTCCGGCAGACCATCCTTCGGCGATGAGTTTCTATGTACCTGTGCCTACGGGCGAATTCGGGTTCAATATCGCCCTCAAGGACGACCAGGACGCGGTGATTGAAGGATCCTCAAAAAACAAGAGCAAAATCACTATCGCTAGGGGCGCATATTTCAACATCCCGACAATAACTCTTCCTATCATAGAGAAGGACGGGTACAAGAAGATAAGCAGTCTGGACGAGTTTGAAAGCGGTGACTATGTGATTGTCGCACATGTTGAGCAGGAAAACAGTTTTGAAATCAAGGGAGACTTCGCTTTGCCGAACTCATTGACCATCAAAGGCAATAACAAGATAGACGCTTCTGAGGATATTAGTGCGAAAATCAAGGACAATCTCATCAGCGTCGAAGACGGAGAACCGTACAAACTTCTAATCTCAGGATCAACGGCAAGTCTTACGATAAGCAACGGAGAACAGATGCTTTCATACGGCACTAGCACAAACCTGTCCACTGGTGGAGCTAATACCGCATGGGTTCTTAGCCAGAACGAGGGGAATGGCGGAACATTTATTCTGACTAACAAATCCACAACAATAGGAGAAGAACCAAAAGCAAGAGCACTACTTCTCCAGCTGTATTCCAACTCGACAACAAAAACAATGGTTTTCGGCGCATACGACGTTAAGACAAACGTTAACGCTAAAGACTACTCAACCATTGAGCTCTATAAGCGCGTCTATGGAGAATCGCCTATTGAGCACAAGGCATATTTCAGCGTCAACGGAGCCGTAGTTGAAAGTCTGACAAGAACAGTCAACCAAGGCACGAAGATCGAATTCCCTGCAAACCCTAGCGTCAGCGGAGGAACCTTCCAGGGATGGATAAAGCACGAGATAGATGGAGTACAGGAAAGCGCACCTTCCATGATTGATACAAATAACGAGAAGATGGGCGCGGAGGACGTGACTTACTACGCCGTGTTCACGACATCTGGAGTAGAGCGTACAAGCACTTGGGCAGTCAACGGCGTCACTAAGCCTGCAACAGGCGGGAAAGACGTCAACACTCCTCTTCGCACGTCATCAGTCACCCCTGAGAGCGAGACCGGAGTCTGGACCGCCGTCGCCCCTACAAGTTATGCGGGAACCTCATCGGAAAAGGCACAACTTGGATCAGGCAGTTATAAGTTCGCCGGTACAATAAGCCTTAGCGGCTCTAGTATCCCTTCCAACGCCTCAATCACACAAATCAACATGATCGCCACCAGCACAGCGACCGACGCCAATCCGTACACAATAAGCGCCACAGTGGGTGGGCAGCCATACGGAAGCGCACAAAAGATTTCTCAAGGAAATCCTGATTGTCAATGGTCAGGGGTCGGTACTGGATCAAATATCGTCCTTACAACATCCTGCGAATACAACAAGAATATTGTAATCGAATCCATTTCCGTCAAATATAAAGTAGGAGGCGTCGGCTACTGCACGATCCTGCCAGAAACGGCTGACCCTGGAATCAACGTAAGTTCCATCGCTGTCAAGACAAACCCTAGTAAACTGTCTTACACAGAAGGAGAGCTTTTCAAGGCGGCGGGGCTTGTCATCACTGTGACTTACAGTGACAGCGTAACTGAAGACGTCAGCTACGACTTCCATAAAGATGATTTCAGTTTCAATCCTGGACTCAGCACGGCACTGACCACCGCGGACACAGCAATCGAGGTGACCTATGCAGGCAAGAGCGTGACAATTCCTATTTATGTACAGGCCGCGCAGACGGGAGTAGCTACATGGCTGGATAATTATGAATTCCCATCATGTACAATCTCCGCTATCAGCACTTCAAACACCAGGTACAACGGATACTATTGCCATAGCACTGTCAGCGAGTTATATGGTGGTCAGAAGGCATGTGTCTATAACACCCCAAGCAGCAAACAGAAAGTCGTTGTTCACACCTTCTCTTATAATGGGAAAATTCTCAACAACTACGCTATGCTCTTTGATGGAGACAAAAGATGCGCATTGTGGGAGGCTTACAGATACACAGTCTCCGATTACCCTGACAACGGCGCAGGAAGGAACGAGAAATGGGACTACGACCCGGCACTTGACAAAAGCTGGCAACCTTTGTTAAGCAGCTCATACTCCGATGGAAACTACGATAGAGGCCATCAGGTAGGCTCCGGCGACAGGCAAACCACCGTTGACCAGAACAAACAGACATTCTATTACTCCAATATGACTCCGCAATTCAACAAACTGAACCAAGGTCAGTGGGGAGTTGCGGAGGATGCAATCCAACTCGCGTCAACTAAGCTCAGCGGCAGCGATGTACTTCTGGTAGTGACCGGACCTCTTTTCACCGGAACTGTTCATTACACAAAAGACAACGCCGGAAAAGACTGCGCTATCCCGCAGGGTTACTTCAAATGCGCCATGAAATGTACATTCAACAGTGCCGGGACTATGACAGGCGCGAAGGGATGCGCATATATCGTAGAAACGAACAGTTCCAATACCGCAGCGACACTCACAAGCATCGATTACGTGGAGAGCAAATGCGGATTCGATCTCTTCCACAACGTACCTGACGAGTACGAAAACGCGGCTGAGGCACAGAACACAATATTCTGGAATTAGTTCCGGAATTAATCCATACGAAAAAGGCGATGAACTCAGAACAAGTTCATCGCCTTTTCTTTTAGTGATGCTATAGTCTATACGACCTTGACCTTGAAGATGGCCTTGTGGATCATGCCCTCTCCGATAAGCGGAGCATGGGCCTGGTCAGGGGCGAAAACAATCATATCTCCCGCCTTGACGGTAACTGTATCCTCTACCCTATCCTTGAAGAAAAGAATATCCTTGACCGTATTCATCTGGCCGTCAGGCTCCTGGCAAGCGGAGCGAGGCTTGACTCCAAATACCTCTTCTTTGTCAAGAGGTATCTGGATGTCAATATACTTGTCATGAACCTCAAGGCGCGCCTGCTCTGGAGTCTTCATCTGGGAGTCACAGATATTAAGGAAAAGATTATCCCCGTCAATCTCATGACGACCCGTAGCGAGAGCATTCAGGTCATGCGAGGCTATATAATCAAGCGCCGCCTGAAAATTTGGATTTGATTTGTAGCACATATCCTTACTTTATGCCCCAGAACTCAACTTTCTTGAATTCTACAAATTTGTTGGAAGTACCTGACACAGAGACATTAAGGACGAACTTGTAGTAGCATCCTGCAGGGAAGTCAGCTGCAAAGCTGATAGTTGAGTTAGCGGCGAAACTCTTTGATATAGTCTGGGCATTTGAGAAATCCTCATTTGTGGAATATACCAGAGCCAAGCTATTTACGGTAATGCTTGAAGCGCCGCCCACTGTAAGGTCAATCTTAGTAAGAGCTTTAGCGAAAGCGGTCTTTGTGTAAACGGTCCTGTCCGCATTGGTAAGACTCTTTCCTCCGATTCTCCAAGGATGCTGCTGAGCATTACCCATGACATTCCATGTAATACCGCCTACCGTCACATCGCATGTTCCCGTATAAGAGTTGTTTGATCCATTCTCGGCAGTGGTTGTATCCAAGGTATAAATAATTTCCGGAGTACCGCCGGCAGGAGCCGCCTCAACGGTAATTGACGCGGTAGCAGTCACTGCAGTACCGGCATTCTCATACTTGATCACAGCACTAGTAGTGCCCGCCTTAGAAAGATCCGGAGAAGTCACGAGGGTGACATCAGTGGCGGCGAGAGTCTTGTTGGTACCGTCTTCAAAATCAACAGTGATTGTTCCATCTACCTTGAAGGTCTCTCCGACATAGTACTTATCGGTATAACCAGTCCAATTGAGCTTTACAGGTACCTTTACTGCCTTTGTATGCGAAATGTACTGAGCGTTCTTTATCTGCTTAGCTCCGTTATATTCGCTCACCTGTCCCTTAAGCACGACTGTATCATCCTCGTCAATTCCCATCTCTGCGAACTTCTTAGTCTCGCCTGCCGCATTGAGGAGTCCATAAATGTAAATCTGTCCGGTCGCATCAACGAGATCAAAGTTACCATAGACGGTGCTTACGATATTCTTAACCTTTCCTGTAAGGACATAGACAGTCTGAGAATCTCCCGCAAGAGCCTCAGCGATTGTGGCCTCAACCTCTACAGCAGGGATATCACCCTTGACAGTGATATCTCCTACAGGGACGAAATAGCTGTTTGTATGACTAGTAGAATAACCATATACATATCCGTCAGCCTCGATCTGCTTACCAGCGGAAGCTGTGAACGATGTCTCCATATAGAGGGCGTTGCCATCCACAGTGATGTTCTTTCCATCGGTCTGATTACCTGCGAGATGCACGTACTTGATAACAGGAGCGTCTTTGTAAGCGGCGAGATAAGCGGCGTCAGCGGCCACTGGAGTGCCATGATTGACTGTCGCGCCAGTATTATCCACGTTGAGAAGATCTCCCTTGTACTCCCACACACCGTTATACTTGACAACCTCGCCATCTATGTCGAGAGTGTAACCAGCCTCAAGTCCGTGATTGCTCTTATAGACAAGCATGAAGCCTGTGCCGTCGCCGACGATAGCTGTAGAGTTTGTCACCTTAGCATACACAGTGAGACCGTTGATTTGATATGAGCCTTCAGCTGTCACGTCTGAGACATGGACAGCGCCCGCTCTTGTAGTAGCGGAAATCTTGACCTCATCAGAGTGCTCATAAACCTTTGAAACGCCAGCAGCGTCGCGTACAGACACGCCGACCGCATATTCCTTAGCGGAGGCAAGGCCTGAGAAGGTTACCGAATTTCCTTCTTTTACAATCTTGCTTTCGATAGAATTCATTCCGTCATAAATAGCGGTATGATACTCGCAAGGCTTGTCGCTGGCTACCCATGACACGGTGATGGAATTATCTGTCACAGTACCGAGAGTCAAGACAGGATCGTCATGACGAGGTGTTCCGAGCTTGGCGTCAGAGAGTGTAGCGGCCTGGGATGGTTTATACAGAGTCTTATCTGAAGGAACGGCGATGACGCTTACATCATAGTAGTCATCCTTCCCAGTGAAAACATAAGAGGTGGTTGTCACGGTCTCAACAGTAGAGCCGACACCGACAGTATACTCGCCGGCATTCTCCACCGGACTCCAGCTTATGGTCTTATTATTTACATTAAGGTTGGTCGGAGTAGCCAGAACGGTTTTCTCGACAGGAGTTCCACCGACAAGGCAATGTACGACGACTCCGTTAAGACGGCATGCGGCAGAAACTTTTCCGACAAGAGGCTCTGTAGTAGAATTAGGGGTTACGACCATCGCATAACGGTCATCATCACGCTCGGCGGTAGCGTCTGTCCAAGCGACACCATTTGCGAAGGTGCCTAACTGCGTAGCTCCGGTGGTGATGAAATCTACAGCAGTGATCTCCACGCCTTCCGCAGGGGTGACAGTAATTGTCGCACCGGTATAGATTCTTGTGTGATTGTAGGTCTGTCCGCTGGTTCCAGGATAATAGTTGTTAGCGTTCGTTGAAGTACCCTTTGTGAACTCCATAGAAACGACGTCCTCTTCCTCCCAAGTCAACTTAGCGGTAGAAGCGCTCGCAGTCTCGTCCTTGGTAAGATCCCAGGTGACGTCCATCTCTGTCGCAGGCTGCTCCGCGCCCTGGATGTCAGCATCAGTAAGGTTGAGATTGAATACAGCGATATCACCGACAGGGAACACAATCTCAGGAGTAGTGATTTTCTTCTCGAAGACACGCTTGTCCGTAGTGATTGTTATTGTCATCTCTGTTCCTGAAGGGATTGTAACAGGAGCTACAGTCATGAATGCGCAGTTTGAGTCAATAGCGCCCACCTTGGTGCCTATGATATCCAGGACCTCGAGGTCAAGCTTATCGGTACCTTCACCATAAGACGCCACGCGAACGACTTCAGAAGTAGCCATATCGACTACAATCTGACCTGAGATAGGAACGTTTGGAGTAGAGACTACGACATTAGTGATGACATCTCCGTAGTATTCCTTATCCGACGCGCAGTTGAAGTTGAGCTTAAGGACGGTACAAACCCTGGTGAACTGTACGTTATCAACTCGGCCCACGCCTGACTCAATGTTGAACACTCCCGGTTTAGAAACAAGGATATCCGTCTCACGGCCGAATGAATAGCACTTGTACTCAGGCAGATATTTCGCTAACTGATTCTTCTTGACCTGCAAAAACACCTTACTGCCATCGTCATCGAGGCTCGCCGCATTATAAGGATAATATGCGACGAATTTCTGAGATGAGACGTCAGGCACACGGCTATTACCCTCGAATGTGGCGGTAGAAGCGTCATCCGACGCTGTCGCATGCATAGTGATATAAGACTGACTTTCGAAGTTGTCATCAACGAGACAAGTCATGATGTAGTCATAAGGATCATCCCAGATAGCCTTATATTTGCCGTCTCCCAGATCAACAAGGAAGGTCTTTGTCTGGGCTATGCTGGCGTTCATGACAAAATGTACATCAGAGCTTTCCTGCTCCGGAGCAAGTTCCTTATTCTGGCAAGATGCCAAAGACATCACCGCAGCCGCGGCGATAGAGAAAAATGTGAAAATCTTCTTCATAACGCGCGACATTTTAGAAATTCCAAGTGTTGTCTTCTGACTCTTCCATTGTAGAGCCCGGTTCACAATTTCCGCCAAAAGCGGGGCTATTTACCAAGATGTCGGACTCTGCCATGACAGAGAAAATCTCGACTAAAGGAGTCTGATACAGCCCCCCTTCTCTCAGGTTGAAGTTTTTTCTTGACATTGTATTGATAGTTAGTTGTTTCCTAAAGACGCGAATGTAACAAAAATTCCGTATCTTTGCTAAACGATGAATGGTAATATATCGCATAAAAAAGGCATATTGGCGCTTTTGCCCCTGGCCGTGTTCCTGGGTGTTTATCTGATAAGCTCAGCCATCATCGGAGACTTCTATAAAATTCCCGTCTCCGCGGCTTTCCTTCTCGCGTCTGTCTTCGCGGTCGCCATCACGCCAGGGAAACTTTCTTACAAGATAAATATCTTCTCTGACGGCGCCGGAAACCGGAATGTCCTTCTGATGATATGGATATTCATCCTCGCCGGGGCATTCGCAGGCACAGCGAAGGACATCGGAGCGGTCGAAGCCACAGTCAACGCCGCCCTTCACATAATTCCTGGGAAACTCCTCTTCGCGGGTATTTTCCTCACATCGTGCGTCATCTCCTTGTCCATAGGAACCAGCGTAGGAACAATCGTGGCCCTGATGCCGATAGCGGGCGGAATAGCGCAAGACGCCGGCCTCAGCCTTCCGTTCATGGCGGCCGTCGTTGTCGGAGGAGCGTTTTTCGGGGACAACCTGTCATTCATCTCCGACACCACCATAGCGGCGACCAACGCCATGGGCTGCAAGATGGCAGACAAATTCAAGGCTAACATCAAGATTGTCATCCCGGCGATGCTGACGGTCACGGCGATTTACATCGCCCTGGGTTGGAACATCAACGCGATTCCTAGCGTGGGGAAGGTGGAATTCTTCAAAATGCTCCCGTATCTCGCGGTCATCGTTCTCGCCCTTGCCGGCGTAAACGTCACCGCGGTGCTTGCCAGCGGCATTGTGCTCAACGCCATAATAGGTTGGTGCACAGGATCTTTCGGATGGGCGGGATGGCTCGGCTCCATAGGCAACGGCGTCGCCGGCATGGGTGAACTCATCATAGTGACAATGCTCGCCGGAGGCATGCTCGCCACCATTCGTCATAACGGAGGACTTGATTACATAATCAACAGTATCTCAGGAAAAGCGAAGGGGCGCCTTGGAGGAGAACTCAGTATCGCCGCACTCGTGAGCCTCGCCAACCTTTGCACAGCGAACAACACCATAGCCATCCTCACAACATCAGGAATCGCGAAAGAGATCTGTGACCGATTCGGCATCGACCCTCGAAGAGGCGCCAGCCTTCTTGACACCTTCTCCTGCTTCATACAGGGAATAATCCCGTACGGAGCACAGATCCTGATGGCCTCATCACTCGCAGGCATAGCCCCGACGGCTATTATCAGGCATCTATACTACCCTTTCGCTCTGGGATTATTCGCCTTGGGAGCGATTTTGATCGGCAATAGAAAGAAAAGCACATGGAAAAAATAATCATAGCGGCGGTAGCCGACAACATGGCCATAGGAAAGGACAACGACCTGCTTTGGCACATCAGCGATGACCTTAAATTTTTCAAGGGTCAGACATCGGGAAACACCGTCATCATGGGGCGCCGGACATTCGAGTCCATCGGACGACCGCTGCCCAAGAGACTGAATATTGTCCTCTCCCGTGGAGGAAAGGCGCTCGAAGAGAAATATCCTGGCCTCAAAGTGGCGTCAGATCTGGAAGAGGCCTTCGCTGCTGCTCAGGAGGCGGCAAGCCAAAAATGTTTCGTCATCGGAGGAGGTACGATATACAAGGCGGCTTTTGACATAGCGGACAGACTTGTAATCACCCATGTGCACATCACAAGGGAGGACGCTGACACATTTTTCCCCGTCATCGACCCCTCGGTATGGAAAGTTGAATCCCGCTCAGAAATGTTCACCGACCAGGAAACAGGATACAATTTCGAATTTGTTCAATACATAAGAAAATAACGACCATGGAACTCGAGAAACTCATTCAGGAAGACCTTAAAAACGCGATGAAGTCTAAAGACGCCGTCAAGCTGGCGGCCGTCAGAGCCATTAAAGCGGCTATTTTGCTCGCCAAGACATCAGAGGGAGCAAGCGGAGAGCTTACCGACGCCGACATCGTGAAAATAATCCAGAAACTCGTCAAACAGCGCAAGGAAAGCGCCCAGCAGTATAGCGACGCCGGACGCGACGAACTCGCCCAGAACGAGCTCGCTGAGGCAGCTGCCATGGATCCATACCTTCCTCGTCAGCTCAGCGAAGCCGAGGTTGAGGTGATTCTCAAAGAAATCATCGCTAAGGTAGGAGCCAGCGCCCCGTCAGACATGGGTAAAGTAATGGGAGTGGCTACAAAGCAGCTCGCCGGACAAGCAGACGGCCGCCTCATATCCACTCTCGTCAAAAAACTCCTCAGCTAAGATAGCTTA
>JAKSJJ010000260.1 GCA_024398335.1 Bacteroidales bacterium
GGCGCAGGATTTCACTCCTTTGAAGTGGCGCTGGTCGATATTGCTGGTGAGCGTGTTCCTGTGCGCCGCGGATTACTGCTACCTTAAAGCTTTGCAGCAGCCTGAGGCGATGATATCTGTCGTCAGCCTTGTGCGCCGCTCCTCTGTCATCATATCATTTATCTGCGGAGTCGTTCTTTTCAAAGAGAAAAGCAATCTCAAGGCGAAGGTGTTTGACCTGTCGCTCGTTCTTCTAGGAATGTTCTTTATCTGGCTCGGAAGCCATTAAACCATTGATTATGAAAAAGTTCTTATCGATTCTCACCTTATCCGTCATCGCTCTTTCCTTCGCCCCTGTAAGCCTTAGGGCCGACGAGGGCATGTGGCTGCCTTGTCTTATCTCGCAGCGAATCGAGGACATGCAGGCAAAGGGCCTGAGGCTCAGCGCCGAGGATATCTACAGTATAAATCAGGCGTCGCTTAAAGACGCAGTAGTGCTTTTCGGCAGCGGCTGCACCGGCGAGATAGTCTCTGGCGACGGACTTCTTTTCACGAACCATCATTGCGGTTACAGCTATATCCAGAAGCACTCCTCAGTCGAGCACGACTACCTCAAGGACGGGTTCTGGGCCATGAACAGAGATCAGGAACTTCCAAATCCGGGCTTGACCGTGAAGTTCCTTGAGAGAATGGATGACGTGACTAGCGTGGTCCTCAAAGGCTATACCCCGGACATGAGCGAGGCTCAGAGGGACTCTCTTGTGAAGGCCAACTCCGCTCCTCTTTTTAATATGATCGACAGTTCAAAAGGCCTCAGGGGCAGTCTGGAGGCTCTTTATTATGGCAACCAGTATTTCTTTTTCGTCTTCAAGGAGTTCTCGGACGTGCGCCTCGTGGGTGCTCCCGCCAGCTCCATCGGAAAGTTCGGAGGCGACCCTGACAACTGGATGTGGCCTCGTCATACAGGTGATTTCTAGATATTCAGAGTATATGCCGACAAGGACAATACTCCGGCCTGCTACAGTCCTGATAATCAGCCATATCATCCAAAGAAATTCTTCACTATCTCGACTGCGGGCGTGAAGGAAGGGGACTTTACCTTTATATATGGATGCCCTGGCTCTACAAGGGAGTATCTGCATAGCGCGGGCGTTGATTACATCAGCGAGGTCAGCGATCCGTTGAAGATAAATCTGCGCACCATAAGGCTTGATGTCCAGCGTAAGTACATGTCCACGAGCCAGGCGGTGCGTATCAAATATTCCGCGAAGAACGCCTCTACTGCGAACGCGTGGAAGAAGTGGCAGGGCGAGGTCAAGGGTCTTCGGCGTAACAGCATCGTCGAGCGTAAGAGGGAGTATGAGCGTGGGTTCCGTCAGTGGGCGAAGGGCACTGCATACGATGGACTGCTGGAAAAGATAGAGTCTAAATATGAGCAGATGGAGCCATGCGCCTACGCATACGACCTGTTCAATGAGTCATACGCCACATTCGAGCTCGGAGCGTTCGCTTTCCGTGCGGTGAACGCCCTCAGAAATGGCAGCCTCGCCGGAGTATCTTCGATCGCTGATGCCTTCTATAAGGATTACTATCATCCTATCGACAAGGAATCCTATACCGCGGTCATGAAAATATATGAGGACGAAAGCAAAGGTGAGTTCCGTCCGGCAAAGCTCGACTCTCTGGTAAAAGAGAAGGGGAGCGTAGAGGCGATGGTCGATTATCTTTTCTCCAATACGCTTTTCCTGTCAAGGACCTCTTTCAATGAGGCGACCTCGGCTCAGGATGCTCTCGCAAGGCTCGAGGCTGACCCTGTTTATCAGTATTACAGCGACATGAGAGATTGGTTCCTTACCACTCTTCGCCCTGCGTATAGCGCTTATAATGACGAGCTTAAGGTTCTTTATAGAGAGTACATGAAGGCTCAGATGGAATACTCTCCGAATAAGTCATTCTATCCGGACGCCAACCTTACTTTAAGGGTAGCATATGGAAAGGTGAGCGGTTATGAGCCATGCGATGGAGTAAGTTACAAGCCTGTCTCCACCCTTGAGGGAATAATGCAGAAGGACAATCCTGAGATATTTGATTATAATATTCCTCAGAGCCTTCGCGACGCGTATGCGGCCGGGGCGGCGGGCGATCAGCCTGTCTGCTTCCTGGCGACAAACCACACCACGGGAGGAAACTCCGGCAGTCCGGTATTGAACGCTGACGGCTCACTCGTGGGCATCAACTTCGACCGAGTATGGGAGGGGACGATGAGCGATGTAGCCT
>JAKSJJ010000261.1 GCA_024398335.1 Bacteroidales bacterium
GCGAGGGCGGCAAGCACGAAAAATACTTTCTTCATATTTTTTCTTTTTCAAAAAAGGCCACCGCGCAGGTGGCCTTATCACTATTTGACAAAAGACTATTCTTCTGTCTCCTCTTCCATGTAAGCCTGGATGAGTTTCTGCTGAACATCCGCAGGAACTGTCTGGTACTCGGCGAACTCCATTGTGAAGGTAGCGGAACCTGAAGTGATAGAGCTCAAAGTAGTTGAGTACTTGTAAAGCTCAGCGAGCGGAACTCTTGCCTTAAGCACTGAGAATCCACGGTCTGTTCCCATACCCTCGATAAGGGCGCGACGGTTCTGGAGGTCTGACATACAAGCACCCATGTAATCAGCAGGGGTCATGACCTGTACGTTGTAGATAGGCTCCATGATCTTCGGACCAGCGTTACGGAAAGCCTCTTTGAACGCGTTACGAGCGGCGAGGATGAAGGCGATTTCCTTAGAGTCAACTGGGTGCATCTTACCGTCATATACGAATACGCGGATGTCGCGTGCGTAAGAACCGGTGAGAGGGCCCTCCTCCATCTTCTGCATGATACCCTTCTTGATAGCAGGCATGAAGCTGGCGTCGATAGCACCACCGACAACGCAGTTGTAGAATTCGAGTTTACCGCCCCAGCTGAGAGTCTCTTCCTCTTTACCCTTGATGTTGAGGACTGTATCCTTACCGTCAATCTTGAACTTAGCGGTAGTCTCTACGCCTTCAACGATAGGCTCTACAAGAAGGTGAACCTCACCGAACTGGCCGGCACCACCGGACTGTTTCTTGTGACGATACTGAGCTGTAGCGACCTTAGTGATGGTCTCACGATAAGAGATACGAGGAGCTGAGAACTCGACCTCGATCTTGAACTCGTTCTTAAGTCTCCACTTGACGAAGTTGATCTGCTGCTCGCCGTTACCCTGGAGGATAGTCTGCTTGAGCTCCTTAGCGTACTGGACGATAAGGGTAGGATCCTCAGAAGTGATCTTGTTAAGAGCCTCACCGAGTTTCTCCTCTTCCTTCTGATCAACGGCCTTGATAGCGCAACGATACTTAGGAGCAGGGAACTTGATGCCCTCGCAAGCGATATCCGAACCGATCTGGCAAAGAGTTACATTTGTCTTAGCGGCTTTGAGCTTGACAGTACAGCCAAGGTCACCGGCGTTGAGGCGGTCAACCTGGGTCTTGTTCTTTCCAGCGACAGCGTAGATAGCGGTAAGACGCTCCTTATCACCGGTAGCGGCGTTCTCGAGGTCGCAAGGAGTAAGAGAACCTGACATCACCTTGAAGTAAGAAACCTCACCGAGGTGCTGCTCAAGGGCTGTCTTATAAACGAAGATAGCGGTCTTGCCTGCAGGGTCGCACGCGAGCTCTCCGCCGTCTTTAAGATGAGCCGGACGCTCTGAAGGAGCCGGGCAGTTGTTGATGACGAACTCCATGAGTCTCTTGACACCGATGCTCTTCTTTCCTGAGAGGCAAAGGATAGGATAAGCCTCACCTGAACGGATGCCCATGCCGATACCCTTGCGGATCTCGTCGGTAGAAAGAGTCATCTCATCGAAGAATTTCTCCATGAGAGCCTCGTCGTACTCAGCGGCCTTCTCGGTAAGAGCCATGTGGAGCTCCTCAGCCTGGTCAGCGTACTCAGCAGGGATATCAAGCTCCTCACGAGTTCCGTTATCGTCTTTGAAACGATACATCTTCATTGTAAGGACATCGATGAAAGCGTTAAACTCGACACCTGCGTTTACAGGGAACTGGATAACGACTGCTCTCGCGCCGAAAGACTCTTTGATAGCGGCTACTGTAGAATCCCAGTTAGCCTTCTCGCCGTCAAGCTGGTTGACTCCGATAATCACAGGAACTTTGTACTCCTCGGCATATCTTCCGTAAATCTCAGTACCGACCTCGACACCCTGCTGGGCGTTTACCAAAAGGACAGCGGACTCGCAGACCTTGAACGCTGAGACAGCGCCGCCAGAGAAATCATCTGAACCAGGAGCGTCAACAAAGTTGAACTTGTGGTTCATGAACTCGGTATAAAGCGGAGTAGCGAATACTGACTTCTGGTTTACCTGCTCGAATTCAGTGTTGTCTGATACTGTGGTCTTAGCCTCGACTGAGCCTTTGCGGTCAATCACCTTACCCTCGAAAAGCATTGCTTCTGCGAGCGTGGTCTTACCTGACCTTGTGCTACCAAGGAGGACCACGTTACGGATGTTTTGGGTTTCGTAAGTTTTCAT
>JAKSJJ010000262.1 GCA_024398335.1 Bacteroidales bacterium
CGTGTACCTGCGTCACCCACCCCACGCCCGGCCACTAGCAACCAGGTCGTCGAGCGCCTCGCCTAATCACCCGGAGCGGAGATGTCACAGATTGTCATCATAGCGGCGGGAGAGTTCCCCCGTAAGGACTATCCTCGTTGGTTGATTTCAAGTGCCGACCATATCGTATGCTGCGACAGCGCCGCAGCGGCGTTTATGCGATTCAGCAAGAAACACATGGAGGGCAGGCTTCCCGACGCCGTCGTAGGGGATCTGGATTCGATAAACCCACGACTCCAGAAGGAGCTTTCCGGAATCATCCACTCCGAAAGCGAGCAAGACACCAATGACCTCAGCAAGGCCATGAGATATGCCCTATCCCACTGGTGTCCTGAAGGAGAAAGCAGCTCCATTACTATTATCGGGGCCGGTGGAAAACGCGAAGACCACACGATCGGAAACCTCTCGCTTTTAATGGAGTATGAAAGGTTGTATTCCCTTTCCGAAAGGGGCATAATGGTTCAGGCGGTATCTGACTGGACCACAACTTTCGCGATAACAGATTCTTGCAGTTTTGACTGCGGGAAGGACAGGGGCGTGTCTATCTTCTCCCCTGACAACTCCCTCAACATCAAAAGCGAGGGACTTAAATGGCCCACCGACCAGGTCGTTTTCGACAACTGGTGGTGGGCCACTCTGAATCGTTCAACCAATGACACCGTCAAGCTGACGCTTTCACATAAGTCATTGGCGCTTATCGTCTTGTCTTAGTTTTTCGCCGCTGGCTCAACGATACCGAGCTTCTCAAGAAGCGCTCTTGGCTGAGGATCGTGACCGCGGAAGTTGCGATAGAGGATAGCCTCGTCCTGACTGCTACCCTTGCTGAGGATATTCTCACGGAATGAACCGGCGACCTCCTTAGAGAAGATGCCTTTCTCCTTAAAGAGTGAGAAAGCGTCAGCCTCAAGCACCTCGGCCCATTTATATGAGTAGTAACCGGCTGCATATCCACCAGTGAAGATGTGACCGAATGAGGTTGAGATGCAGCATCCAGGGACTGAATAGATCACCTTTGAAGCGTCAAGGGCCTTCTTCTCAAAATCGATAGTATTCAACTCGGCCGGAACGCTCTTAAGAGAATGCCATGCCATATCGAGGATACCGAACTGGAGCTGACGTACCTGATAGTAAGCAGAAAGGTAATTCTGAGCGTCAACAATCTTCTGCACGAGATCCGCAGGGATAGTCTCGCCTGTCTGATAGTGCTTAGCGAAGGTGTCGAGGTACTCCGGCTCGAACGCCCAGTTCTCCATGATCTGTGAAGGAAGCTCCACGAAGTCACGAGCCACGTTTGTGCCGGAAAGGGACTCGTAGCGGCCCTCCGCCAACATTCCGTGAAGAGCGTGACCGAACTCATGAAGGAAGGTGGTGAGCTCGTCGTGGGTAAGAAGTGAAGGAGTGTCACCTGCAGGTTTGGTGAAGTTAGTCACGATGCTGACAAATGGACGGTTCTCGACGCCGTTCACAATGCTCTGCCCACGGAACTCTGTCATCCATGCGCCGCCTCTCTTACTTGCGCGAGGGAAGAAGTCAGCATAGAAAAGGGCCATATGACGACCTGTAGCGTCGCACACATCATATACCTTGACATCCTTATGGTATCCAGGGATATCCTTTCTAGGAGTGAACTGCAAGCCGTAAAGTCTGCCGGCGAGGTCGAACACCGCATTGATACAGTTGTCAAGCTGGAAATATGGCTTAAGGACCTCCTCGCCCACTGAATACTTGGCGTCTTTATACTTCTCGCTCCAGAATGAAAAGTCCCAAGGCATGAGTTCCTCACCCTCGAAACCGTTCTCCTTGGCGAAGGCGAGAATGTCAGCGACATCCTTCTTAGCAGCAGGCACTGAAGGCTCGAGAAGTTCGTTAAGGAAGTTCTCGACAGTCTCTGGATTCTTTGCCATACGGTTGCCCAGGGCATACTCAGCGTAAGTCTGGTATCCGAGAAGGTTAGCGATCTTTATTCGAAGGTCGATTATCTTCTTCGCGTTCTCAAGGTTGTCAAATTCGCCGCCGATAGCCTTGGTGTTATAAGCGGTGTACATCTTCTCTCTGAGGTCACGACGGGTGCTGAACTTCATGAAAGGGCCATAGCTTGGCTGGGTGAGGTCGAAGACCCAACCCTCAAGACCTTTCTCCTTGGCCGCTGCCGCGGCCTGCTCGATGACATACTCAG
>JAKSJJ010000263.1 GCA_024398335.1 Bacteroidales bacterium
GGCAGCGAGAGAGGAGGACAGTATCGTAGGCATAGACGAGTTCTTCCGTTGGGTGGAGAAAAACCGCTACAAGATACAGTATAAATATATGCTGAGCCGTTATTCCGGCAGAACGGACTGTCATGAATGCGGCGGCAGCAGACTCCGTCGTGAGGCCTTGTATGTGAAGATAGGCGGGAAGAACATCAATGATCTGCTTCAGATGAATGTCGAGCAGCTTCTCGCTTTCTTCAAGGATTTGGAACTCACTCCGACTGAACACCATATAGCGGACAGGGCGATTTCCGAGATATGCTCTCGTCTTACTTACATAAGCGATGTCGGCTTGTCTTATTTGAGCCTTAGCCGTGCGTCAAACACCCTTTCCGGAGGAGAAAGTCAGCGAATCAATCTCGTGACAGCTCTGGGAAGTTCGCTCGTCGGCTCACTTTATATTCTTGATGAGCCTTCTATCGGGCTTCATTCACGTGATACGCAGAGACTTATCGATGTGCTCAGACGTCTTCGCGACCTTGGCAACACTGTTGTCGTCGTAGAACACGACGAGGATATGATAAGGGCTGCGGACGTGCTCATTGACATGGGCCCGAAGGCGGGAGTCGACGGCGGCGAGATAGTATTCCAGGGAACTCAGGACATGGTGGATTCAGCCATGGCTAAAGATGACGGACGTTCAATTACTTTAGGATATCTTTCCGGGGAGAGAAAGCGTTACACGCGCCAGAAGCGACAGGCGGCTTACAGCATCAATGTCGAAGGAGCGATGGAGCATAATCTGAAGGACATCACGGTCAAGTTCCCTCTCGGAGTCTTGACTGTCGTCACAGGTGTCAGCGGTAGCGGTAAGTCTTCTCTTGTGGGAGACATATTGTATCCGGCGTTATTCAGGCAGCTGAACGAGACTGGTTCGGCGCCAGGTACATTCAGGCGTCTGAGCGGAAATCTTGACAGGATAAGCCGTGTGGAATATGTAGATCAGAACCCTATAGGTAGAAGCTCACGCTCTAATGCGGTGACATATCTGAAGGTATATGACGACATACGCAAGTTGCTCGCCGAGCAGCAGTATGCCAAGATGAGTGGTTATAGTCCGTCGCATTTCTCTTTCAATCAGGAAGGCGGACGTTGTCCGGAGTGCCAGGGAGAGGGGTTTGTCAAGATAGAGATGCAGTTCATGGCGGATGTCTCCATGGTCTGCGAGGCATGTCAGGGAAAACGCTTCAAACCTGATATTCTTCAGGTGCGTTACCACGAGAAGAATGTCGATGACATTTTGAACATGAGCGTTGAGGAGGCCATCGGTTTCTTTGGCGCTATAAGTGACCCCGCGGCCCAGGCGATCGCAAGTAAGTTGCAGCCTCTGGTAGATGTAGGCTTATCATACATTAAGCTGGGCCAGAGCAGCAGTACGCTCTCCGGTGGTGAGAGCCAGCGTATCAAATTGGCATATTTTCTGTCAATGACGCAGGAGTCGGGTCCGAAAAAACAGAATATTCTGTTTATCTTTGACGAGCCGACTACCGGTCTGCATTTTTATGACGTGGAAAAATTGCTCAAGGCCTTTGATGTGCTTTTGCAGAAGGGGCATTCAATAGTGGTCGTGGAGCACAATCCTGATGTGATCAAGGCCTCGGACTGGGTTATCGACCTGGGGCCAGATGCGGGAGACAGAGGAGGCGAGGTGGTCTTTGAGGGCACTCCGGAGGACATGATTGAGAAAGGAACATCATTTACTGCTCAATACCTTAGAAAATAGACGAGTATGAAGAGAATAGCGGCGGTGACTATGGTCAGAAATGACGATTTCTACCTTACCAAGTGGGTCCAGTATTATGGAAAAGCTCTTGGCAAGGAGAATTTGTATATTTATTTTGACGGAACAGACCAGACAATAGGTGATTTCTGTCAGGGAACCAACGCTTATCTAGTTCCAAAGATAGGTTCGCAAGTAGTTGAAGCTGAGAAAGGAAGATTGAAATTCCTCTCCGGAAAGGCTGCGGAGCTTCTCGCTAATGGATATGATCTAGTAATCGGCGTCGACGCGGACGAGTTCCTTGTAGTAGATCCTAAGAGGGGAGTCTCGCTGAGCGAGTTCCTTTCGGACCTGGATGTGGATGTCTCTGTTTCCGGTCTTGGTCTTGATTTCGGGCAGAAACTCGGAGAAGAAGCGGATATCACCTCAGACAGACCTTTCCTTCGGCAGAGAAGT
>JAKSJJ010000264.1 GCA_024398335.1 Bacteroidales bacterium
CAATTCCTCCCAGAAACTGAAGATTTCTGGGTTTCCTTGCGACAAACATTATGAAAACTGTAAACGTAGTAGCAGCTGTAATCGTGCGAGACGGGAAAGTCTTCGCCACCCAGAGGGGTTACGGGCCATGGAAAGGCTGGTGGGAATTTCCGGGCGGAAAGGTCGAGCAGAACGAGACTCCCGCCGACGCGCTTATCAGAGAAATCAAGGAAGAACTTGACACACTTATCAGCGTCGAGGGCTTTCTAAGGCAGGTGGAATGGGATTATCCGGATTTTCACCTCTCGATGGGCTGCTATCTCTGCCACATCCAGAGCGGCTCTCTTGAGCTGAGGGAACATCAGAGCGCGGCTTGGCTGGACGCTTCTGATATCCACGATGTGAAGTGGCTGCCGGCGGACTTAGACATACTGCCGGACGTTTTAGAGGCGTTGAATTGATTTATGAATTGGTCAGGTATAATATTGGGGGCCGCCGCTTTCCTCCTTATCGGAATCTTTCATCCGATAGTCATCAAAGCGGAATACTATCTCGGTAAGGGATGCTGGTGGATATTCGCGTTGGCGGGAGCAGCCCTTTGCGCGGCGTCCTTATTCGTACAAGACATCGTTTTCGCAGCAGTCCTCGGAGTCGCCGGATTCAGCTGCTTCTGGTCAGTTCATGAGCTTTTCCAGCAGGAAAAGAGAGTAAAAAAGGGCTGGTTCCCAACCAACCCTAAACGCAAGAAATAATCTTTCTGTCAAATATTACTGAACGTTCTCATCTACATATTTTGGAGATGGGCCGTACTCGTTCGCTCCTACCTGAGAATCCAGCACTGACCAGTAGATAAGGACAAATGCTCCTACAAGCGGAATAAAAGCGACAAGCAAATAAAGACCGCTCTTTCCTATATCATGCAAACGACGTACACTGACTCCAATGGAAGGAAGAAAAAGAGCAAAGCAGATAACACATGCGAGGATTATTCCCAAAACGCCGGCTTTCATCAAGCCTTGAGTAAGGATACTTACTCCCATATTCGCGAGTGTGAACCACCAATACTCTGAACGACGTGCCCTGCCTTCAAAGCAACAATACTTCTCAAGAACAACAGTTTTTACCGCGTCAACAAATGACATCTGAGGTTTTGCGACCATAAATCTGAAAGTTTTAAATGTTAATAAAATAGGTTATGCGTGTAAAGGTAATGTTTATTCGGCAGAATCCAAGTGTCTCAGCGTAATAAGCGTGATTTCCGGGTTGGCGCCTATTCGCAAAGGGAGGGTTCCGCCAAGGCCGATGTTCACGTAGAGAGTCTGCCCACCGATGTCATAGCGGCCGTCAGTATGACGGAAGACCCATTTCGACGGAGTCCAGCCAAAGAGCCTTATCTGCGCTGCGTGAGTATGTCCGCTGAGAGTCAAAGGAATATCCGTTGTCGGGACGACCTCTGAGCTCCAGTGGGAAGGATCGTGAGAAAGAAGAATCCTGAACCCGTCAGTTCCCTCCATCGCCTTCCTAAGATCTCCTTTCGCTATCGTCTTGAATCCCTGGTCAGTGCCGTTTATGTTGTCAACCCCGACAATAGTAATCTTCCCCTCCCCGCGGCTGATTACCATGTTCTCATTTCGCAGCAGCCGCCATCCGAGGCTGTCCCTTTCGAAGCCCACAAGCGAATCCAGCGAACTCTCCGGGTCCACAGGAACTCCAGCGGCGCCATGAAGCTCCGACTTTTTCGCCATCGAATAGATGAAAAAGTCATGATTTCCGAGCACGGAGGCCACCCCGTCACGGGCCTTCACCCCTTTGAGCACACCCACGTAAGGCTCTGTCTCTGAGGGAGAAAGCGAGACCATATCGCCAGTAAAACAGACAAGGTCAGCGTCAAGAGCATTTATCCTTTCGACTGCCTTTTCAAGATGTTTCTTCCCGTCGTCGAATGTAGAAAGATGAAGATCCGAGATATGTACGATGCGATAGCCGTCAAACTCTGAGGGGACCATCGAATTCTCATAGTCAAAGGATGTAGTCCTTACCTTCCAGCGGCCGACGAACACTCCGTAGCATAGGATCAATAAAGTCAATGCCAAAAGAGCGAGAGTGAATTTCCCGAAGGGAGTGTACGGAAGCGAATATCCGAAGCACTTCCCTATTATCCACGACAGGAGCCATATCACATGCGGGATCAGCGTCAGCACAAGACTGATAGCGA
>JAKSJJ010000265.1 GCA_024398335.1 Bacteroidales bacterium
CCGATATGGGTTCAATAGCGACAGTCGTCAAACATACAGGAAGTCATTACCTTCTGACAGAGCTTCCCTGCTGGAATCCCTTCCCGGCCGTGCTGAGGGGAAAGGTGCGCCTTAACGGTTCGAAGACCACCAATCCTATAGCGGTAGGAGACCTGGTCGAATACGAAAGCGGAGAGCCTACAGCCGTGATTTCCAAGATCTTAGATAGAAAAAATTACATCATCAGAAAGTCCACCAACCTTTCCCGCCAATCCCATGTGATAGCGGCGAACGTGGACCAGGCTGTCATCATCACGACCCTATATTTCCCTGAACTCAAACTCCCCTTCCTTGACAGGATACTTCTTACCTGCGAGGTATATGGCATCAAGCCCGTCATCGTCCTTAACAAGGTCGATATCTACAGAGAACACGCGCAGGACGAAATCCAGGCCTTCAGAGCCATCTATGAGGGGGCGGGCTACAAGGTTATCGAGACCTCGACAAAGACAGGTGAGGGCGTCGAGACACTGCGAGAGGAGTGCAAGGACAAGCTGAGTCTGTTCTCGGGAGAGTCCGGCGTAGGCAAATCATCGATGATCAAGGCGCTGGATCCTGCGCTTGAGCCTCGTACAGGCGAGATTTCCGACGTTCACCTTCAGGGAAAACACACCACGACTTTTTACGAGATGTACCGCTTCGACCATCTGGGAGCGAGCGGATGCATCATAGACACCCCGGGCATCAGAGGCTTCGGCCTTGTGGACCTGAAAAAAGACGAGATCGGGCTTTACTTCCCCGAGATGCTCGCTCTTTCAAGGCAGTGCCGCTTCACCCCATGCACCCACACCCATGAGCCAGGATGCGCCGTCAAAGCGGCGTTGGAGGACGGTTCCTTGAGCCAGGAGCGTTATAATTCATATCTCGGCATGCTTGATGACGCCACCGAGGGTAAATACAGATAGGATATGACCAGCAATACACAAAAGCTTGAGATAATGGCCCCTGCGGGCAATTTCGAATGCCTTATGGCTGCCATCCAGGCGGGAGCCGACTCAGTTTATTTCGGCGTCGAGAAACTCAACATGCGTTCGCACTCAGCGAACAATTTCAAAATGGAGGATCTCGAGGAAGTCTGCCGCATCTGCCGCGAAAACAAGGTCAAGGCATATCTCACACTCAATATCATCCTCTACGACGAGGAGATGCAGGCGATGAGAGACACTCTTGACGCGGCGAAGAAAGCAGGCATCACCGCGGTCATAGCCTCAGACATGGCGGCTATCATCTACGCCCGTCAGATAGGTGTCGAAGTGCACATCAGCACCCAGCTGAGCATCTCCAACGCCGAGGCCCTTCGTTTCTACGCCCAGTGGGCTGACGTCATCGTGCTCGCGAGAGAGCTTAACCTTACTCAGGTCAGAAAGATAAAGGACACGATAGAGAAGGACAACATCTGCGGCCCATCGGGAGAGCAGGTCAGAATCGAGATGTTCGCTCACGGAGCCCTTTGCATGGCGGTCAGCGGCAAATGTTATCTCAGCCTTCACGCCTACGGAGCTTCCGCCAACAGAGGTTCTTGCTACCAGATCTGCCGTAGAGGCTACGAGGTCACTGACGTCGAGACTGGCAATCAGCTGCTCGTTGACAACAAATACATAATGTCGCCTAAAGACCTGTGTACCATAGAGTTCATGGACAAAATCATCGAGGCGGGAGTGACTGTGTTCAAGATTGAGGGAAGGGCCCGCAGCGCCGAATATGTCTATAAGGCGGCTTCGTGCTATCGCAGGGCGGCTGACGCCGTAGAAAGCGGAAGTTACACAGCAGAAATGGCAGCATCCCTGAAAGAAGAGCTCGCGCAGGTCTTCAACCGCGGATTCTGGGACGGTTATTACCAGGGAGCGAAGATGGGAGAGTGGAGCGATGTCTATGGCAGTCATGCGACCCGCAAGAAGGTTTACTGCGGAAAGGTGACGAACTGGTTCGCGAAATTGGGTGTCGTGGAAATCCTCGTGGAGAGCGAATCTCTTCGCAAGGGAGACAATATCCTTATCATAGGCGCCTCAACCGGCGTTATCGAGCACAAGGTCGAAGAAATCAGGGTCGACCTTAAGCCGGCGGAGCAGGCCGACAAGGGAGTGTTCTGCTCAATCGCCGTCCCCGTCGAGCGCATCCGCCGCGGCGACAAAGTTTACATCTGGAATTA
>JAKSJJ010000266.1 GCA_024398335.1 Bacteroidales bacterium
AGATCCTTGAGTGCTCCCGCGAGATAGAAAAATACGAAAAAGAGCGCACAGAGGCAGTCAGAGAGAAGATTCTCGCACGCTTCGATGAGCTTTCCCTGCAGGTTGACCAGAGCCGCCTCGAGCAGGAGATGATCTACTATCTTGAGAAGCTTGACATCAACGAGGAGAGAGTGCGTCTGCGCCAGCACTGCGCATATTATCTTGAGACCCTCGAAAACGAGGAATTCCCTGGAAAGAAACTCGGATTCATCGCTCAGGAAATGGGCCGAGAGATAAACACAACCGGCAGCAAAGCCAACCACCAGCAAATACAAAAGCTCGTCACCTCAATGAAGGACGAGCTCGAAAAGATAAAAGAGCAGAGTCTCAATATTCTTTAAGACTCCCTGTTATTTTACAGGAACTACAATGACCTCGATGCCGAGGTTAACGAGCGTGTCCACATCCTTTTTGGAAACGCCGTCATCGGTGATCAGGACATCGATCTTATCCACGTCACAAATCTTTCCGCAACCTCTCTTGCCGAACTTTGAGCTGTCGACAAGGACGATAGTCTTTTGTGCCGTATCCATCATCATCCTGTTGAGGTTAGCCTCCATAAGGTTAGTGGTAGTGATTCCGAAGTCAAAATCAAGACCGTCAGCACCCATGAAAAGCTTGCTGCAGTTGAAGTAGCCCAGCATATCCTCGGCGAATGAGCCCACTACCGAGACGGAGCTCTCACGTACCAGTCCACCGAGCTGAACGACATCGATGGAACGGTTCTGAGAAAGAATGGACGACACTGACACTGAAGCGGTTACGACTGTAAGATTTTTCGCGTTGACCATCTCCCTAGCGGCATAGATGACAGTTGTTCCGGAAGCGATAAGGATTGAGTCGTTATCTTCCACCATAGAGGCAGCGGCCTTTCCTATCTCACGCTTCTCAGCCACGAACTGCTTTTCCTTCTCGTTGATATGGCGGTTGCCGATATAAGGGCTGAGAGGAATAGCCCTTCCGTGAGTGCGGTAGAGTTTGTTGTTCGCCTCCAAAGCGGTCAAGTCTTTACGGATAGTCACTTCCGAGACATTCAGCCTGCCGGCAAGGTCGATGACCGAGACGGTACCCTGAGTCTGAAGTATATCAAGAATAGCTCTGTGTCTTTCCTCCATAGAGGACATAGGTTCCTGTTTTTCTTTCATATATTTGTGTATCAATTATTTGGTTAATTCAATTTTTCCAATCGTATATCCCCATGAACCGTCCTGGACAATCATCACATCATGACCGTCAAGGTCCTTTTCCATGACAGGGGCGTCCATCTCGGTATGGGAATGTCCTCCGACGATAATATCCACGTCCCTGACACATCCGGCAAGATGAAGATCCTGCCTATAGCCAAGGTGCGACAGGCATATCACGATGTCGCAGCCCTTCTTCTTTTTCAAGAGCGAGGCATATCTGCGCACCACAACGACGGGGTCCATATATGTCAGTTTCGAGGCTATCTGGGCCTCGACGACATGGCTCACGTCTGTCAAAAGACCTATTATGCCTATGGTGAAACCGCCTCGTCTGATTATCGTATATGGGGACACTTGCTTCTTTAGCGGCGTTCCGGAGAAATTATAATTGGCGCAAAGAGCGGGACATCTCATCATCCGGAGTCTTCGGGCAAGTCCTTCGATGCCGTTGTCGAACTCATGGTTTCCAAGGCAGAAAGCGTCATAGCCCATATCGTCCAAGAGCTTGACCTCGATATCCCCGTTAAGCACAGTGAAATACGACGTACCCTGGCTGATGTCTCCAGCGTCAAGCAAAAGGACATTTTCAGCACCGTCAGCCGTGCGGACGCTGTCTATGTAGGCGGCGCGTTCAATCACTCCCGCCCTTCCGGCGATCTTTCCTCCACGAAGAGGGTCTATATGGCTGTGGGTGTCATTTGTATGAAGAATGACAAGCCGCTTCTGCTGGGCGCCAAGGCCCGCCGATGCCACAAAAAAGCACAAAAGCGAAAGAGCGGCGCATAAAAATCTGCTTCTCATCTTCGACCCTCCTTATTTTTCATGACGACTACTCGCCCATCCGTCTGGTAATCAATCATTTTACCCTGGGCGGTCTGGTCTTTCACATAGTCCATCACAAGATCTCTGACCATTACATCCTTCCACTGCTTCACCTT
>JAKSJJ010000267.1 GCA_024398335.1 Bacteroidales bacterium
TTCACTTGTTCCATATCCTCTCGAATCTTTCGTCGTTGACTTCTTGGTATTCAAGGTATCCGGCATATTTTTTCACCGTTCTTCCGGTGATTTTGCTGAAATCAACCTTTGGGAGTTCCATGAGATTGATGCTGTCTTTTCGTACGAGAGAGCAAATATATGACCGGATGTCCATTCCGATTTTCCTGGCGTTGGTTTCCGCTTGAGAGTATGTGTCCAGGTCTAGGCGCAGGACACCCGCGGTGATATCCTGGAGCGTATCGGGAGCGATATCACCCACGTCAGTATATCCATGTACCAGTGACTGTACGCCGGTAATTTCTTCTCCGAGAACATCGGAAATCTCGGAGAGCAGGTCGTTCGTGAAATTATGTTCTCCGGAGAGCCATTTTGTCACGTCAGAACGGTTTCTCCCCATCAGCTTGGCTAATTCGCTGCGACTTAGTCCTTTGCGCTGCATCGCCGCTTCGATCTGCCTCGCTGTTGTGATTCTTCTTTTTTGCGAACTGGTTTTCATGATACAAATGTAGGACATTTGTATCATGAAAACAATAGTTGCAATAAAAATCAACAGTTGAATCCGTTCAGGCGAAGGGACGGTTTGGCGCCGTGGGCCGAGCCGCATGATGCTACGTCAGCGGCGTCCATGCGGACTGTAATCTGGCGGGACTCTCCAGGCATGAGGTGGAAGTAGTTATCCTGGGCATCGTATGGGAGAACACGCTCTCCACATGCGTAAGGGGCGATGTGGAGCATCATGGCAGGGACTTTAGAGGTGTTGGTGAGAGTAGCTGTTATGACCCACTCTTGGCCTGCTTTCATGACAGACTCCTTCACGCTGACCTTAGCCGCCGGCAGAGCGCATAGCGCCTTAAGATTATCTTCCTCCGCTCCAAGAACATAGAAGTTCTCGGATACGATGGCGCCGTCCTTTTCCGCCTCGGAGAGCTTCAGACGCAGGAAATATACCTCCTGTCCCGCAGGGGCGTCGATGGCTGATAACTCTATAGTAGTGTCTTCCTCCGAACAAACCTCGGCGCTTGACTCCGAGAGCACCTTGCCATACATGTCCATGACCTCGACTTTCGCGAGCGCCTTACGGCTTCCTCCGCTGACATTGACGACCTCGACCTTGTGGGTTGACGCGTTGTACTGTATGTGGAAAGGCTCGCACGCCTTCTTACATCCGTAGAAAGCTCCTGTAGGGTCGAACCAATAATCGTATGTACTCCACACCAGTGAAGGCCAGCAACTGTGGCTCATCCAAAGAAGCAGTCCTCGTCTATTGAGGCTTCTACCCTCGAACATGGCTCTGTAGCCATTGTAGTTGACCCACTGCGCCAGTGAGCAGTAACGCTCCGCTGAAGGTACTTCGTCGCCGAACATCGAGTAGAGAGCATTCGTGAATGTCTCCGAACGCATGGCACTGTTCTTCGCCCAGTCATGCTCGGCCCAAAGCTGCCCTATAGGCCATGCCTGCTCCTGAGGAATCATCTTGACCATGCTCTCATAATTGAGGATATTAGGCATGCCTCGCTCGCTATGGATACGGTCATTACCCCTCATCTCAAAGAACTCCCGGTCGCTCATCCTCCAGTAATTCCCCTCGCCGCTGACAAGACCTCTTGATGAATGAGAAATATACTGTATATCAGTCAGTTGTGCTACTAAGTCACGGAGAGCGCCGTCAAGAGAAGCAGGAGGATTGCCCTCGTTACGACCGCAGTAAAGAGCGATTGAAGGGTGGTTCCTGATACGACGCACATAGTTGTCGGCGTTCTGCATGAACATGGCCTCGTCGAAAGGATCCGGACCGTCGTAAGGGTTCGCCAGCCAGAAATCCTGCCAAACCATTATGCCGTATTTATCGCACGCCTGATAGAACTCCTCGTCGCCTGTCTGGCCGACCCAGTTACGGATCATCGTGAAGTTCTGCTGGGCATGGTAAGCGACCGCCTTGTCGTACTCTCGCTGGGTGTAGCGAAGGTTCAGCTCGCTGAAGCCCCAGTTGCCGCCCTTTGCCATGAAACGGCGTCCGTTGACCCATCCCGTGAGGCGTCCGTCCGAGGTGTCATAAGTCATCTGGCGTATGCCGGCGAGGAAGGATTCGGAGTCACTGGTTTCTTCGTCGATCGTCGCTACAAGG
>JAKSJJ010000268.1 GCA_024398335.1 Bacteroidales bacterium
TTCGCCCAAAAGGCCTTGACGAACCGCCCTGGCGCCCTCGGCTACTTGACCTCAAGAGAAGACTCGACGTGGGCATAGACGGCGTCCATGTCTTCCTCAGGGACGGCGATGGTCACCATCAGAAGACGTCCGCCGCTGATCTCACACGCGAGGAGTCTGTTGAGAAATCCGTCCTCGGAGAGGAACTCATATCCGAACGCTTCCCTGCCCTGGAAGAAAAGGCACGCGATCGGGGTCTCATCCTTGTCCTCCTCCGTGAAGCCTATGACCTCCGAGTATGACACCAGCACCTCGTTCTGCGCTGATGACCCCTCCGGCATGAGCCCCACATAGACATCAATGATCCCGCGGTCGCCCTTGCGCACCTTGTCCGGCAGATATGCGTTAAGATGGGTCACGCTGTACCCCTCATCCTTATAAACCTTGGTCTCCTGGCGCCATGCGACGTCAAGTGGCAATATGATTGTGTCCTTACTCATTGTATTCTAATGTATGTCTGCCGCATGGCTCCGCATAAACGACTGTACCCTCAACCATCACGTAGTTACCCATCTTGTCGAAAGGATGGTTCACGTGGCAATCAACCATCTTGATAGGGCTGCCAAGGTTGAAGAGCGTGCCGATGTTATCAAAGAAATCGCAGTTCTCATAAACTATCTTCGAGCAGTCGCGGACCTCAAGAAGATCGTACTCGCAGCAGCGAAAGAAATCGCTGTTCCTGAACACGAAATCCGTGCATCTCACGAGCGTCATGATGCTGTAGGTGCAGTCGCGGATCTGGCTACGCTCGAAGAGAAGCTTCTCTGAATCATAAGCCTCGATGCCCTCAATGCCACATCCGAAAAGCTCGCAATGGCGTATGGTGATATCCTTACAGTCATTAAAGCGAAGCACGCCGCCCGTGCAATATCCGCCCTCGATATGCCCCATGACGAGGTTCTCAAGAGAAATGCCCTCACATTTTGAGAAACTGAGGGTATTGGCGTAACGAGGCTCGGCGACAATGCGAGGGCACTGGTCCCCGAAAGCGCTCTTGATGGTGAGGTTCTTCACCCCGACGATGCAGAGTTCTATTCCATCGCTCCCCCAGACAGCGCATACAGGAGACTTGCCAGGCTGGGCGTCAGCGGCGTCATAATAGGAGTCAACCGCCTTTAATTCATGAAGTTTGGTGATATACTCGGTCACGTCGAAGATGGCGTAATCAAGCACTATCGTACGGTCGCTGCCAATAGCTTTTATAAACTCCTCCGCCGTAGATACCGTGATAGTCTTTGAAGTCTTCCCACCAGCATGGGCAAATGTGAACGGGCAGAGAACGAGCGCCGCCGCGATGATGATATTCCTTAATGTATTCATGTCATTTCATTTTTAATGAACATGGCAAAATTAATAAAAAATTTAAACTAATCTTCGTATCTTTGTCTATTATGGACCAGAGCATGTACATACAGGTGATTTTGCCGCTGAGACTTTCGTGGGTTCCGTTTTACAAAGCGGCGCCGCAGGTGTGCGTAGGCGACAAGGTCAAGGTCATGTTCAACGGCAGGTCTTATATAGGCACCGTATGGAAGATAAACCAGGAACTGCCGGCAAGCCTCAACGACAAGAAGGTCCTTCCCATCCTGAGCGTGGAGACATCCCTCGCGAGAGTAAGCCAAAGGGAAATCACCCTTTGGGAGCAGATCGCCGCTTATTATCTATGCAGCATAGGCGAGGTCTGCAAGACAGCGTAGCGAGCGAGGAAAATATTCCAGGAGGGAGTGCAGGCGGGCAAGATCGAGGCGCTTCAAAAGCGTATCGAGAAAAACGAGGATCTCGCGGAAAGGGCCCGCAATGAGCAGACAAGGCAGAAATACCTCGAAACGGCGTCCCAGGCCCGAAAGGAACTTAAAGCCATCACCGAAGGTATAGCCCGAAGCGAGGAGGGCGGATGTCCGATCAAATTGAGCGAGGCCCAGCAGAAGGCTCTGGAATCCGTCAAAGATACTTTCAGCAAAGGAAAGCCGGCCCTTCTTCAAGCAGTCACCGGCTCGGGCAAGACAGAGATTTACAGCCGCCTCGCATGGGAGACCCTCGAAAAGGGAAAGAGCGTCGTCTATCTCGTTCCGGAAATCGCCCTCAGCCGCCAGCTAGAGGACAGG
>JAKSJJ010000269.1 GCA_024398335.1 Bacteroidales bacterium
CTACAAATATACTAAAAATAGTATTATCTTCGCGGGCGTTTTAAAGAAATAGAGTAAATAATCAGAGAAAAAGATGAAGCTGACTAATCAGATTGATGGATTCAAGGGCAGTATCTGGAAGCGCGAGATCAATGTCCGCGACTTTATCCAGCACAATTACACCCCTTACGAAGGCGACGAGACCTTCCTCGTCGGAACAACAGACAAGACAAAAGCCGCGTGGGCTAAGCTCGCCGAGATGTTCAAGGTAGAAAGAGAGAAAGGCGTGGTTGACGCTGAGACTACTCTTCCTCAGTCTCTTGACACTTACGGCGCAGGATATATAGATAAGGACAACGAGGTCATCGTCGGACTTCAGACAGACGCTCCTCTTAAGAGAGGAATCTTCCCTAAGGGAGGTATCCGCATGGTCGAGTCTGCCCTCAAGGCTTATGGCTACGAGCTCAATCCTGCTACCAAGGAGATTTATACAAAATACCGCAAGACCCACAACGAGGGCGTCTTCTCAGCCTACACCGCTGACATCCGCGCCGCTCGTCACGCTCACATTATCACCGGACTTCCTGACGCATACGGACGTGGCCGTATCATAGGCGACTATCGCCGTATCGCGCTTTACGGAACCAACAACCTCATCGAGGAGAAGAAGCGTTTCCTTGAGCGCCTTGACATCCAGGAGATGACAGAGGAGTGTATCCAGAGCCGCGAGGAGACAAGCGAGCAGATAGCCGCTCTCAAGGCCTTCACCAGGATGTGCGCCGCTTACGGATTTGACGTGAGCCGTCCTGCGAAGAACGCCCGCGAGGCTGTCCAGTGGGTATATTTCGGATACCTCGGAGCAGTCAAGGATCAGGACGGAGCAGCTATGTCTCTCGGACGCGTATGCACCTTCCTTGATATCTTCATCGAGAAAGACATCCGTGAGGGAATCCTCACCGAGGCTGAGGCCCAGGAGCTTATCGACCAGATGGTCATCAAGCTCCGTATCGTACGCTTCCTCCGTACTCCTGAGTACAACGACCTTTTCAGCGGCGACCCTGTATGGGTTACCGAGTCTCTGGGAGGTATGGGCGTCGATGGACGTACACTCGTGACTAAGACCAGCTTCCGTATGCTCCACACCCTGGAGAACCTCGGACCGGCTCCGGAGCCGAACCTCACTATCCTCTGGTCAGAGAGACTTCCTAAGGCATGGAAGGAGTATTGCGCGAAGATCTCTATCCGCACAAGCTCAATCCAGTACGAGAACGACGACCTTATGCGTCCTGAGTACGGCGACGACTACGGCATCGCATGCTGCGTCAGCCCTATGAAGATAGGTAAGCAGATGCAGTTCTTCGGAGCCCGCGCCAACCTCGCTAAATGTCTTCTTTACGCTATCAACGGCGGACGTGACGAGATCACAGGCGAGCAGGTAGGTCCTGACTATGCTCCTATCACCTCTGAGTATCTTGACTATGACGAGGTCATGTACAAGTTCGAGAACATGATGCGCTGGCTCGCCAAGACTTACGTCAACGCTCTGAAGATCATACACTACATGCACGACAAGTACGATTATGAGGCATACCAGATGTCCCTTATCGACGGTGATGTCCTCCGTACACGTGCTACCGGTATCGCCGGTCTCTCAATCGTCACTGACTCCCTCGCCGCCATCAAGTTCGGCAAGGTCAAGGTCGTCCGCGACGAGCGCGGCATCGCTACCGGCTTCGAGCAGGAGGGCAGCTTCGTTCCTTACGGAAACAACGACGAGCAGACAGACGACCTCGCTCTGATGGTGACTGAGAAATTCATGGAATACCTCCGTCAGCATGAGACCTACCGTCACGCTATCCCTACCCAGTCACTCCTTACTATCACCTCTAACGTGGTCTATGGTAAGAAGACTGGAGCCACCCCTGACGGTCGCCCTGCAGGCGTACCTTTCGCGCCAGGCGCCAACCCTATGAACGGCCGTGACGTCAAAGGTGCTGTCGCAGCCCTCTCTTCAGTGGCTAAGCTTCCTTTCCAGCACAGCTACGACGGTATCTCATACACCTTCGCCATCAGCCCTGCCACCCTCGGCAAGGAGA
>JAKSJJ010000027.1 GCA_024398335.1 Bacteroidales bacterium
AGTTCTATATTTGCAGTCCTTATAGGCCACTTTAGCTCAGTTGGTAGAGCATCGCATTCGTAACGCGAAGGTCGCCAGTTCAAGCCTGGCAAGTGGCTCTGCCGCGGTAGTAGCTCAGTTGGTAGAGCGTTGGCTTCCCAAGCCGAAGGTCGCGAGTTCGAGACTCGTCTACCGCTCCAAGCCCTCCGGAAAAGACGCCGGCGGGTTTTTGTTTTTTATAACCGATGAAAACTTCTTTAAATAGAACCATGAATCGTATTTTCTCCTTCATCGCGATAGCTCTTATCGCATTGAGTTCATGCTCCCGCTACAGATACGAGACCGTAAGCGGCGACCCTCAGGACACTAAAATCTACACCCTGGACAACGGACTTAAGATCTACATGTCAGTTAACAAAGAAGCCCCGCGCATCCAGACTTATATCGCCGTCAAGGTCGGAGGCAAGAACGACCCTGCCCAAACAACAGGACTGGCTCACTACTTCGAGCACCTGATGTTCAAGGGAACAGAGAATTTCGGCACATCGGACTACGAGGTCGAAAAGCCTATGCTCGACCAGATAGAGCAGCTTTTCGAGACCTACAGAATGACAAGCGACGAGGCTCAAAGGGCCGCTATCTATCACCAGATAGACTCTATCAGCTACGAGGCGTCAAAAATCGCCATACCTAACGAGTATGACAAGCTCATGGCCATGATAGGCGCCGACGGAACCAACGCGTGGACATCAGAGGACGAGACCGTCTACACCGAGGAGATCCCTTCAAACCAGATCGACTCCTGGGCACGCATCCAGGCGGACCGTTTCATGCACCCTGTGCTCCGCGGTTTCCACACCGAGCTTGAGACCATCTACGAGGAGAAGAACATGTCCCTCACCCAGGACAGCCGTAAGGTTTGGGAGAGTCTCGCGCAGGCCCTCTTCCCTAACCATCCATACGGCCAGCAGACCGTTCTTGGAACCCAGGAGCACCTCAAGAATCCTTCTATCACAAATGTGAAGAAGTATCACGACACTTACTATGTCCCTAACAACATCGCCATCTGTGTCAGCGGAGACTTTAAACCGGACGAGATGGTCGCGGCTATCAAGAAATATTTCGGAGAGTGGAAGCCTAACAAGAACATCCCGGCTCTTCAGTTCGAGCCCGAGCAGCCTATTAGCAAGCCTGTCGTGAAGGAGGTTTTCGGCCCTGAGGCTGAAAGCATGGCTATGGGATGGAGACTCCCAGGCGCTTCTGACCTTAAGAACAGCTCTATCGCCCAGATCGCTTCTTATATTCTCTATAACGGACAGGCAGGTCTTGTGGACCTTGACGTAAACCAGCAGCAGAAGACCCTCGGCATGTACTGTGGAGACATGATACAGCCAGACTACGGACAGTTTATCGTCATGGGCAATCCTAAACAAGGACAGAGCCTCGACCAGGTCAAAAAAATAGCCCTTGAGGAGATAGCCAAGCTCCGCTCCGGTGATTTTGACGAGGAACTTATCGAGGCCACTATCAACAATATCAAGCTCGCGAAACAAAAAGAGCTCGAGGACAACTCCAGCAGGGCGCTCAACTACGTCAACGCATTCATCAACGGTGTACAGTGGAAGGAAGCGGCTAAGGAAATGGAGAGAATGGAGAGCGTGACCAAGGAGGACGTTGTCGCATGGGCGAACGAATTCCTCGGCGAGAACAACTACGCTATAGTTTACAAGAAGACCGGAGAGGATAAGGACGTGGTAAAGGTCAGCGCTCCGGCAATCACCCCTATCGTCACTAACCGCGACATGCAGAGTGACTTCCTGACCCAGATCCAGAACAGCTCAGTCAGACCAATCCAGCCGGTATTCGCCAACTATGCGAAGGACGTCAAGACATTTGACCTTCTTCCCGGCGTCGAGGCTATCTACAAGCAGAACCAGACCAATGACATCTTCGAGCTTGACCTTATCTTCAATGTAGGAACAGAGCAGGATCCTAGCCTTTCTTTGGCATTTGATTATCTTGACTATCTTGACACCCCGACAATGAGCGCCGAGGAAAGATCTGTGGCCCTTTACACTCTGGCTTGTAATTTCTACGCCAGCGTGGGAGCCAACCAGACACACCTTGTGCTCACGGGTCTGAGCGAGAACATGAACGAGTCCATCGAGATTCTTAGAGACCTTCTCGCCAACGCCCAGGGCGACAAGGACATCCTTAAAGACCTGAAAGCCGACCTTCTCAAGGAAAGAGCAGACGCCAAACTTTCGCAGAGTTCATGCTTCTCGGCCCTCAGACGCTATATCACCTACGGAGAAGACTTTGTCAAGAGAAGCACCCTTTCCAACAATCAGGTCAGAGAACTCAGCTCCGAGGAACTTATTGCCAAGGCCGCAGGTTTTCTCGACCTTCAGTTCCAGGCCGCGTACTACGGTCCTGTCAGCTCAACCGAGTTCCAGAAGGACTTCATGGATATCTGGACACTGGAAGCCGAGCTTGAAGCATGCCCTGAGGTCTGCCCTTCTATGCTTTTGACTGAAAACAGCAGCGTCGTTCTCGCTCCTTACAAGGCTAACCAGATCTACTACACCCAGTATTCAAACAGAGGTGAGACCTTCAGCATCGAGGACACTCCTGCCATCACCCTCTACAATGAATACTTCGGCGGAGGAATGAACACGGTGGTGTTCCAGGAGATGAGAGAGGCGAGAAGTCTGGCTTACTCGGCATGGGCTATGCTCAGAGAACCTTCATTCGCACAGAAAGATAATTATTTCTATATGGCCTTCATCGCTACCCAGAACGACAAGATGAAGACAGCGATCGAGGCTTTTGACGAGATAATCAACGACATGCCTCAGTCTGACGCCGCTTTCCAGATCGCGAAGGAAGCCCTCATCTCTAAACTCCGCACTGAAAGGGCCACAGGAATGAACCTTATCCGAGGATTCATCGCTGACAGAAGAAGAGGCCTTGACCACCCTATCGACAAGGATATCTTCGAGGCCGTCCAGGACATGAGCTTCGAGCAAGTTCATCAGGCTCAACTCAAATGGGTCAAAGACAGAAAGTACACCTACGCTATACTCGGCGACATCAAGGACCTCGACACTGACTTCCTTAAGACTCTCGGTCCTGTCAAGACTGTAAAACTCGAGGAAATATTCGGATACTAGAATATTCGACAAATGCGAAAGCATCTGCTCATAACACTCCTGTTGACACTGACTTGCTTTATAGCGTCAGCGCAGCAGGAGTGTCCTGAATTGGTGGAGTACCAGCAAGCCGCCGGGCAGAAGTCCATGCTGTATAGAGGCATGCTTTCGCCTCAGTACCGCTTTGTCTATAACGGCACCTTCTATGTCGAGAGGCCGGAGTTCGAGTCAGGGCAGATCATGTACAACGGCAGGCTTTACACCGACGTGCTTCTCAATATCGACGCGTGCAGGAACGTGCTCGTGGTAAATCTGGGAGGAGTGTGCGTCGATACTGAAACGGAATATGTCGAATACGCCATCATCGGCGGAAGACGATACATACACCTGCGTGAGGGGAAAAATAAACCTGAGGCATATTTTGAAGTTCTCCACCAGGGAGAGATGAGTTTTCTCAAACGAGTTTACAAGATATACTCAGTCCAAAGCGGCGACCATAACGGCGAGGACATAGGCTACTATGATCCTAAATACAAGAGCCGCATCGGAGAGAACGGCCCGGAGGTCGAGTGTTTCTTCGCTAGGAAATGTTCTTACTATATCCTGCGTGAAGGAAGTCTTCAAAAGGTGACATCAAAGGGCGCTATCCTCAAGATGGCCGATAAATCCATACGTGCGGAAATAAAGAAAATGGCCGTCCAGAGGGGCCTAGATGGGGGAAACATCAGCCTGGAGCAGTACGGAGCAGGGATTCTGAGGTGCATGGAGGAAATCAGGCGATGAGACGTTTCGCGATCATATCCGCTCTTTTGCTCAGCTGCCTCGTGGCGAAGGCCCAGCAGTTGAGACTTGACATGGTCAGCACAGACTCGCTTGTCAATTTTCTTCGTGCGCAGTACTCCGAGAAGATCTATTTCGTCGCGGACAAACAAGACAAGACTCTTTTCACCCTCAGCGCGGGCAGGGCTGAATTTTTCAAAGCAGCCCTTTCCGAACTTACAAAGAAAGGCTATACCATAAGCAGCTACGACGACGGACTTTATATCCTCAGAGGCAAAGGGCTTACAAGCGAGTTGCCGCGAGGGTATTTTGACGAAAATCAGAGCGTAGAGTCAGGGCTTCTTGACTACATCAACGACTCCAACACCCTGGCCAATTTCCAAAACAAGGTTTACCAGATTGGAGTGAAGACCCCTGGGCAGAAGGAGGGGAAGAAGTTTGTCAGCGGATACATAAAGAACGCGGCGACATCAGAGCCCGTCATCGGAGCGGCCGTCATGAGCTCGGATGGGAAGAATTACGCCATTAGCGACGCCTTCGGCCACTACAGCATCAGCCTTCCCGAGGGCGATAATACTATCAAGGTCAGCGGCTATTCCATGGAGGAGATGGAACTCAATCTCTTCGTGTGCTCGGACGGAGGACTAGACATAGAGATGAAGGAGAAAGTCATTTCCCTGAAAGGAGCGGTCGTGACATCTGAGTCCCAGAACAATCATAGGGACCCTTCCATGGGCGTGGAGAAGGTGTCAATCAACGTCATAAAGACAATTCCGAGCGCCTTCGGCGAAGTTGACATCATACGGGCCGTGACATCGTTGGCAGGAGTCAAGACCGTCGGAGAAGGCGCGAGCGGTTTCAATGTCAGAGGCGGTTCCGTTGACCAGAACCTTATCTTGTTCAACGAAGGAACAATATATAATCCGAGCCACATGTTCGGAATCATATCCTCCTTCGACTCGGAGATTATCAGCAGCGTACAGCTTTACAAGAGTTCCGTACCGGCGGAGTTCGGAGGCAGGATATCATCTGTCATGGACATCAAGGGGCGTCAGGGAAACGCCCAGAAGGTCAGCGGTTCGCTTGGACTAGGCCTGTTGACAAGCCGTTTTCACATAGAAGGGCCTTTCAAGAAGGAGAAGACCAGTTTCATTCTCAGCGGCAGGACAAGTTACTCTAACTGGATCATGAAGCTTCTGCCTAAGACTAGCGGATACTCCGGGGGCAAGGCCTCATTCAGCGATATAAGCGGTGGAATAAGCCATAAATTCAGCGAGAAAAGCAGTATCCAGGCGTTCGCCTACTGGTCAAGAGACAGATTCTCCTTCCAGGGCGATACGGTTTTCCGCTACAACAACATCGACGCCTCAATCAAATACAGGCAGACCCTGGCCCGCCATACAGGTATGACTCTGTCCGCCACGTATGACCGCTATGCCAACAAGATGGATAACACAGAGAGCGAGTTCAACGCCTATTCCTACGGCACGACAATACAGCAGATAAGCCTCAAGGACGACTTCAAGACCATTCTCGGGGCGCATCTTCTGGGGTACGGATTCCAGGCGAACTATTATCTGATGAACCCTGGGGACATGACTCCGTTCTCGGACAAGTCCCTTATCACCGAGAAACATCTCGCGAGGGAGATGGGCATTGAGCCTGCCTTATATGTCAGCGACACATGGACCCTCAACGAGAAGTTCTCCATTGACATGGGCTTGAGACTATCAGGGTTCGCCTCCTTTAAGGACAAGAAGTTCTTCGCCGGCCCGGAGGGACGCGTCAGCGTCAAATACTCCCCTCTCAAGAACCTTTCAATCAAGGCGGGATTCAACAACATGAGGCAGAACATCCATCTTATCTGCAACAATTCGTCCATCTCCCCTATGGACAGCTGGAAACTTTCCGAGGCGGGAATACACCCACAGACGGGCTGGCAGGCCGCGACTGGAGTATATTGGACTATCGGGGACACTAATGTGGAACTCTCCCTTGAAGGATACTACAAGATGATGTATCATTACCTTGACTATCGTAACGGCGCCGTGCTTGTCATGAACGAGAATCTCGCTGACGAACTTACCCAAGCCAAAGGAAGAGCCTACGGAATCGAGTTCCAGGCGAAAAGGACCCAGGGAAAGATAACAGGATGGCTGTCATACACCTATGCGAGAACCCAGTTGAAGGACCAGCAGAATCTAGGCATTGACGCTATTAACGGCGGCAAGTGGTATAACGCGGCCCACGATAAACCACATGAGGTGAAATTCGTCGGAAACTATAAAATCACCCACCGCTTCAGCGTGTCTTGCAACGTAGATTACTCCACAGGAAGACCTGTCACCGTCCCGATCGGAAAATACTGGTACGACGGCGGATACAGACTCGCCTACTCGGACAGAAACGCGTACAGACTTCCCGATTACTTCAGAATGGACCTGGCGATGAACGTCGAGCCTAGCCCTAATCTGAAAAAACTCGCCCACCTGTCTCTTACATTCGGAGTATATAATGTCACGGCACGAAAGAACGCCTATTCTGTTTACTATACAACCTCCGGAGGAGCAGAGGTAAGCGGGCACATGATTTCCGTCTTCGCCTGTCCTATCCCATACATCAACCTTAACTTGAAATTCTGATGAGAACACGATACGCTAACATATTACTGTGCCTGGCTGTCCTCCTGTCAGATATCGCTTGCACTTATCCCTTCGAGCTTAATCCCAAGCAGGTCAAGGATGTGCAATTCACGCCCGTAATCCAGGGAGATATCCTCGTGGGAGAGATTACGCATGTAGAACTGGGGTATATGATCTCTCTGATCCAGGACGAATCCTTACTTAGCAAGCATCCGTCAGGCACCGCATGGATAGAAAACCAGAATGGAGAAATATTCCGCCCCGAAGGCGAGAACGCGGATAAGCCTGGATATTCCTTTGACATTGACACCCGAAGCGCCGACCCGACGAGTCTTTATCGCCTGAGGGTCGAGGCTCAGGTCATAGATAAAAACGACCCGGAAGGCAAGAATCTCGTAGAACGAAGTTACTCCAGCCAGTGGGTACAGGTCTGCCCCGCTCCTGTCCTTGACAGTCTCAGCCGCACCTATGACGACAAAGACGTAACCGTGCGTATCTCCCTTCACTCGGAAGACGGGAGCGAGCACTTCCGATGGACTTTTGTAGAGAACTGGCAGTACCATGCGGATTATATCCCTGACTATTATTATGACCAGAAAAAAGATGAGGTGGTATTCAAAAGGGACGAGAGCATGTACTGGTGCTGGAACACAGCGGTCTCCTCAGAGGTGGACCTGTGCGCGACGACCCAGCTTGGGGAGAACCGCATAGTCGATAAGCCATTCTCGATCATCCATCGCTCAAGTCAGAAACTATCTTCAAGGTATGTCATCAGGGTGGCCGCCAGAACCCTTGACAAGCAGGCGTATCAATATCTGGAAAATCTTCGTCTGACATCAAACTACACGGGCAGTCTCTTCTCCCCTAACCCAAGCAGTATCAGGGGCAATATCTCATGTGACCAGGACCCGGCCGAGCAGGTCATAGGCTACATCGGAGCAGGAAAAGTAAGCACCAAATACCTGATTATCAACTCTGATGAGGGATTGTACAAGAGTTCAGAGAAGCCTGAGGTTCTTTTCCGTCCCGTAACGGGCGAAGAACCAGGAGAAGAAGATGGACAGCCACTGTGGTGGTTCTATAAACAAGGTTACGTCCCTGTCAAGATGGGGCAGGACCCGGAGAGCGGGCTCACAAGGGTCTTATGGGGTTCCAAGCGTTGCATTGACTGCCGAATGGCCGGAGGAACGACGACTAAGCCTATAGACTGGGAGGAGGAAAGCCTTTAACAGATATGCTTATGAGAAGAATCCTTATAATTATAGAGGTCGTCCTCTTCACCGCCCTTTCCGCTTATGGACAAAGAAGCATTCACGAAAGAGTGCTGCTTACAACGGACAGGAACTGCTATGTGGCGGGAGAGCAGATCTGGTACTCGGCCTTCTGCCTTGACGCCGCCGACTACTCCAGGCCATCTTCCTTCAGCGCCATCGCATACGTGGAATTGATTTCGACGCAAGGAGGCTGTGTCTGCTCAAAGGCAGACCTCAGAAACGGTAGAGGCTGCGGAGCTCTGACTATCCCCAATGAGACAGCCTCAGGAAACTACCTTCTTATCGCATATACCGCCCTTGAGAAAGAGGAGGGAACTGAGCTTATTCTCAACGCCGGTAAACCCGTCACTATCTACAACACCCTGACAAACCAAAGGATTGAGGGCGGTTACCAGATAAGCCCGGGCATGCTTTCAACCCTTACCCGCCAAGAGCCAAGTCCGAGTGAGACTCTGAGCATTATTTGCGAAGAGCTTTTAATGAAGAACACGCCCTGCCCAGTAAGTCTTTCAGGACAAGGATTCGATAACGCCTCTTTGTCTGTCAGCATCAGCCACATAGACTCTCTTGAGCAGTTCCCGCACAAGTCCCTGGGTGAAATCATAAACTCTGAGGCGTTCAAATCATATAAACGCCAAGATCATTTCCTTCCAGAATATGACGGCGAGATAATACGGGCCCGGATCAAAGGCGAGATTCCTCCCGAAGCGATAGGCACTCCTGTTTTCATTTCCTCAACCGGGCATGACAGCAACATCTACTCCTCCAGCATAGACTCCCAGGGGCAGGCGACATTTTTCACCGGAAACATCTTCGGCGAGGACGACCTTGTCTTCCAGGCTGTCGGGTGGGACCCGGAAAAAGACTTCTCTGTCGAAATCCAGAGTCCATTTCTGACGCCCACCCTTGAGCAAGGAGCGCTGGACAAAATCATCATTGATGAGACTATGAGCGAGCAGTTGCGCCAAAGAAGCGTCGCCATGCAGATCGGCACGAGGTTTACAAGCGACACTCTGTTCACAAGAATTCCGCCACGCATGAACCTGCTTTTCAACAAAGGCAGGACAGAAAGGTACAATCTTGATGATTTCGTACGATACCCAAGCATGTCCGAACTTGTAGTAGAAATCCTCAAGCCGATCAAACTTAGCAAAGAAGACGGCCAGGAGGTCCTTTCAATAAGGCTGAAGGACGATATCAGCTACAACCACGACAATATAGTATTCAGCGCAGGGGCGCTTATCATGTTGGACGGTGTTCCTGTCCTTGACCACAAGAAATTCCTTGAATACGACCCCATGCTTCTTCAAGCCGTCGAAGTCTATCCATATTCTATCGTGACAGGAGAGCGCATCTTCGGAGGATGCGCCAACTTCATCACAAAGAAAGGCAATCTGAGCGGAGTCGATTTCGATAAAAGAACCAAGGTGCTTTCCTTCAAGGGCGTTGACTTCCCGAAGAAATTTACGCCCTCTGCAATAGGAGAGAACTTCCCGGACTACAGGCAGACATTATACTGGGACCCTATCGTGGAACTCTCAAAGGGGCAGACCAGGGCAGATCTGCTTTTTGTCACCCCTTCTTATCAAGGAAAGTTCCGCATAAGGGTGGAGGGCTTTGACGAGAATGGCGAGTATATCTTTGCGGAAAAAGACATCACCGTCCGATAATCCCTTATAATTCGCCCTCTCTATAGGCTCTGGCCCAATCTCCGGGAGATCGTCCCATTACCGAGCGGAATGCCACGTTAAAGGCCGCTACTGAGCGGAATCCGGACATGTCCGCCAGTTGATTGACTCTAAGATGAGGATCATTTTTCAAACACTCAACGGCATGAGTCACCCTATAAAAATTGATCAGTTGGCAATAATTCTTCCCCGCACAGTATTTTATCGTCTGAGATAAATAGACCCGATTGGAGTACAGCACACGTGCGACATCATCCATTTTCAGATTAGGATTTAAATAAGGTTTCGACCCCTCCATATACGTTATCAACCGGCTATATAAGCTTTCATGCAGAGGTAGGGCTTCTCTACATTCATCCAAGCGCTCACAGGGTTCGACAAACTCCTCATCCGGAGATTCACACAATAACCTCGGATCCTCATAAACTACTTGAGCATCGTCTCTCCTTAATAGCAAAAAACAAGACACCGCACAGCCAAGAAAGGCATAGATCAAGGCGAGCCATAGCAGATTGCCCGTGCATGTCAACACGGCAGATAATACTAATAAAATAACGGCCATCGTCCAGACTAAACGTTTGTCCACATTCGGGTAATGAATCACCAACAGGCGAAATAACAACAAATAAAAAACAATCAAGGTCACGGACAAAGCCGCCGAAATGCAATCTAAAATTCCAATAGCAATAAAATATTTCATTTTTTATTTTCAAATATATGAAAAGAGCCTCGTCGGAATGAGATTCTGACGAGGCTGAAACGAATATTTTTATCTTTTTAGCGTCTTTTTATTTTTCTATCGTATTTTTTCCTTTTATAGTGTCGAAACCTTGACCATAAACGCCCATCACAGAAGCCACAGAAATGAAAGCTTTGGGGTCAATCGCCTTGACATTACGCAGCAAAACATTCAAATCATTCTTGCGGGCGACCACCATCACAATCTGTTTCGGCGCCTTAGTGTACCATCCTTCCGCGGAAATAATCGAGACTCCGCGGTCCATCCCGAACGCGATGGCGTCAGCGACTTCCTTATATTTATCGGAGAAGATCAACACCTGTACCGATTGCTTAGAACCGGCGAGGTACAGATCCAGCACATAACTGTTGACCGCTATCAGGATAAAACCGTACGCGGCCGTAGCGATACGCCCTGAAAGAGGAATCAGCGCCCCGCTAGCGTCGTATGACGGGATAATCAAGGAACTGCCGATAACGACGACATCTATTGTCAGGATAACCTTTCCAGGAGTAATGTTGCGATACTTATTTATAATAAGCGCGACAATATCAGTTCCACCTGTACTTCCGCCGTTTGTCATCGCGAGGCCTATCCCTACTCCAGACAGGACTCCTCCCAGAATCGTAGCCAGGAGCTTTCCGTTAGCGATCGAGAAATCCTGGATAAACTGGGCGGGCATCAATCCCGGGAACACATCCACGCCTACAGACGCGAGAATAATCGCGTATACTGTCTTTCCTCCGAAGCCGAAACCGAGGACCTTCAAGGCCACCGCCAGCAACAAGGCGTTGATGACGAAATACGATGTACCTACACCCACCCAGCCACGAGTCGCATAGTGGATAATCGCGCTGATACCGGATACTCCACCACCGATGAGGTTGTTAGGTATAAGAAAGATACACCATGCCAGCACATATGACAGAATACCCAGCGTTACCAGCAGATATTCCTTCACAGTTCTGCCTATTGTCGGATTTAACATCTACTCAACGATTATTTAACAACAATATTCACGATCTTGCCAGGGACGACGATCACCTTTACGATGTTCTGCTCACCGACATATTTCGCGGTCTGCTCCATCGCGCGTACCTGAGCCTCGACCTCCTCGCGTGAGGCTGACTTAGGAAGGTCAACCGTAAAGCGGGTCTTTCCGTTGAAGGAGACAGCGTAGGTGCAGTTATTCTCGACCGTATATGCCTCCACATATTCAGGGAAGCTGGCGTAAGTGATAGTATCCTCATGTCCAAGACATGCCCAGAGCTCTTCAGCGATATGAGGAGCGAATGACGAAAGCACGACGAGCAGAGGCTCAAGTATCTCTTTCTTATGACAATCCTGCTCATAAAGCTCGTTGACAGCGATCATGAACGCGCTGACTGTAGTGTTGAAAGAGAAGTTCTCTATGTCTTCCTGAGCCTTGCCGATAAGCTTATGGAGGCTCTTGAGCTCGGCAGGGGTGGCCTTCTGGTCGGTGACGAGGAATTTCTCTCTGTCCCAGAACAGACGCCATACCCTCTTGAGGAAGCGGTTCACTCCGTCGATGCCCTTAGTGTCCCATGGCTTGCTCTGCTCCAAAGGGCCGAGGAACATCTCGTAAAGACGAAGAGTATCCGCTCCGTATGTATCGCAGATCATATCAGGGTTCACGACATTGAACATGGACTTACTCATCTTCTCGATAGCCCAGCCGCAGACATACTCGCCGTTCTCAAGAATGAATTCAGCATCCTTATAATCAGGCATCCATGCCTTGAAGGCCTCCAGGTCAAGCCTGTCGCCATGAACTATGTTCACGTCCACATGAATCTCAGTCGTCTCATACTGGTCCTTCAGGCCTACGGAGACGAAGGTGTTAGTTCCTACGATTCTATATACGAAGTTAGAGCGTCCCTGGATCATACCCTGGTTGATCAGCTTGCGGAATGGCTCTTTCTCGCAAACATAGCCAAGGTCAAAGAGGAATTTGTTCCAGAATCTTGAATAGATAAGGTGACCGGTCGCATGCTCGGTTCCTCCGATATAGAGGTCCACATTGCGCCAGTATTTATCAGCCTGCTCACCTACGAGAGCGGAGTCGTTGTGAGGATCCATATAACGCAGGTAATATGCGCTTGATCCGGCGAAACCAGGCATTGTGCTGAGTTCGAGAGGACATCCGCCGACTTCCCAACCATTCGCCCTAGCGAGAGGAGGCTGACCGTCAAGGGTAGGCTTGAACTCGCTGATCTCAGGAAGGGTCAAAGGAAGCTGGTCCTCACTCATAGGAGTAGCGATGCCGTCCTTGAAATAGACAGGGAAAGGCTCGCCCCAGTATCTCTGGCGAGAGAAAATGGCGTCACGCAGACGATAATTTATCTTGCGATGTCCTATACCCTTAGACTCGACGTAGTCAATAGCCGCAGGGATAGCTTCCTTTACAGAAAGTCCGTTAAGGAAACCGGAGTTGCACATGCGTCCCTCCTTAGCGTCGAAACTTGACTCGCTGACATCGCAACCCTCGATAAGCGGAACGATAGGCAGTGAGAAAGTCTTAGCGAACGCATAGTCACGGCTGTCGTGAGCAGGTACAGCCATAATAGCACCTGTACCATAGCCTGCGAGTACATATTCAGAGATCCATACCGGAACCTTGTCTCCGGTCAAAGGATTGACAGCATACGAGCCGGAGAATACGCCTGTCACCTTTCTTGTCTGAGCAAGACGCTCTCTCTCGGTTTTCTTCTTAGATTGGAGAAGATACTCCTCGACAGCGGCTTTCTGCTCAGGGCTTGTCAACTTCTCAACCCACTCACTCTCTGGAGCAAGGACAAGGAAAGTGACGCCAAAGACAGTATCGGCACGGGTGGTAAAGATAGTCACGTCATATTCCTGCTCGCCGTTGACTACATGGAATACCATCTCAGCGCCCTGGCTCTTTCCTATCCAGTTGCGCTGCATATCCTTCAACGAAGCAGTCCAGTCAAGCTCCTCAAGGTCATTCAGGAGTCTCTCGGCATACGCGCTCACGCGGAGCTGCCACTGAGTCATCTTCTTCTGCTCGACAGGGAATCCACCACGTACTGAAAGACCGTCCTTGACCTCATCATTAGCGAGAACTGTTCCGAGCTGGGCGCACCAGTTGACCGAAGTCTCGCCCTGGTATGCGATACGGTAGTTCATCAAGACCGCGGATTTCTCTTTCTCTGAGTAAGCGGCCCACTGCCGGGCGGTAAAGTTCAACTCCTCAGTACATGCCGCATGAACGCCCTCTGTACCATTGGATTCAAACTTGGCGACAAGATCCTCGATAGGACAAGCCTTATCAAGAACCGTGTCGTAATAGCATCCGAACATCTTCAGGAATGCCCACTGGGTCCACTTGTAGTAAGCTGGATCACATGTGCGTACCTCACGGGACCAGTCATACGAGAAACCTATCCTGTCAAGCTGACTGCGGTAACGGTTTATGTTCTTTACAGTGGTGACCTCAGGATGCTGGCCTGTCTGGATAGCATACTGCTCAGCAGGAAGACCGAACGCGTCATATCCCATAGGATGAAGGACGTTGAACCCGCGCAGACGCTTATAACGTGAATAGATATCACTGGCGATATATCCGAGAGGGTGGCCGACATGAAGGCCCGCTCCTGAAGGATAAGGGAACATGTCAAGCACATAATACTTCGGCTTTGAAGGGTCTATCTCAGCCTTGAATGTGTGGTTCTCGGCCCAATAGGACTGCCACTTTTTCTCGATTTCCTTGAAATTGTAATCCATCGTGTAAATATATT